>QKFE01000006.1 GCA_003252225.1 Kiritimatiellales bacterium
CTGTTCGTCAGGCCAGTGTTTTGCCTGCATCTTCCTTCCCACGCAACCTCGCGATTACGCAGTTGATGTTCAGCTAACGCTTCCCCCTGTCGGGCGCGTAAGGGACTTTCACCCTCAAGTGGATGCGCCCTGCCGGGCGCACCATAAAAAAAACCGCCCGGTATTCAGACCGGGCGGTAAAGCAATGATGGGCTGACCGCGTATAAGCGGAACGGTCAGGAGAATATCAATCAATGATGATGCACATGATTGTGGCCGTGATCGTGGACATGGCCCTCTTCGTGGAGCATGCGGTGAATCAGCTCCTGCAATAGCTCACGGCACCCGGTTACAGCAGCAACCTCATATACATTCAGATGATCGGACAGCCGGCTATTGACCGACTCCAGCCCCTTCAGAAAAGTTTCCAGTTCATATTTTTCAAACGGCAGACCAAGCGGGCTCATTCCATCACACATATCCGGCTCCTTTGTTCTGATAGATAGGTTCGATATTGCTATCATAGGCCGTTCCGGTTTTCAACAAATGTTTGGCCTCCTAAAACTTGAAAGGAAAAGAGCGGTCAGAATCAGACATTTTTCCGCACCCCATTGACATCAATCCGGAGTAGTCTATGATTTACGCATGGATGCTTCTAATCTAATGCCGTTGATCTTCAGCCTGCTGGGCGGGCTGGCTCTTTTCATTTTCGGGATGCGTACAATGAGTGAGGGATTATCCGCCGCGCTGGGCGACGGAATGCGTGTACTGCTCGGCAAAGCGACGCGCAACCGGCTGGCCGGACTTGGATTGGGAACGGTAATCGGCGGATTGATTCAGAGCAGCGCATCCGTGGTTCTTTTCATCGGCTTTATCAACGCGGGCTTAATGACCCTGCTCCAATCCGTTGCACCGATACTCGGCGCAAATATCGGAACCACCCTCTCGGTTCAGCTGATTTCATTTAAACTGAGCGACTATTGCCTGCCCGCCGTTTTCATCGGCCTGCTGCTGCATATGGTTTCAAAGAACCCGAAACTGAAATACGGCGGACAATCCGTTTTAGGTTTCGGCCTGCTGTTCCTCGGGATGGTCATCATGAGCGACGCCATCAAGCCGCACCGCGAACTTTTCGAACCCTGGCTGGTGCACATCAACGGGAAAAACATCGGCGGACTGATTACAGGAACCCTTATCGCCGCACTGATTACCGGCGTCGTACAGAGCAGCGGAGCCGTTATCGGCATGGGCTTTGCCATGATTTCGGCGGGAGCTATCACCGAGTTTTCCGGTATTTATCCGATCATCATCGGGGCCAACGTCGGCACCTGTGTCACCGGACTGCTCGGCAGCATCGGAACAACAGCCGACGCACGACGGGCGGCCATGGTGCATCTTGTTTTCAATCTGATCAGCACCTCGCTGGCAATTGCCGCCTATCCGCTTTTTTACAAATTCATACCGCTCACATCCGGCGATCTGATCCGGCAGGCAGCCAACGCCGACACCATCAAAATGAGTATTTCCGCACTGCTTATGCTGCCGCTCATTCCGGTGCTCGGAAAAATCGCAACCCGGCTGGTTCCCTCGAAAACAGAATCGCCGGAACCGAGCTATCTTGACGACACCCTGCTCAATCAGCCCGAACAGGCGATTTTTGCCTGCCTGCGCGAATTGCAGCGTACCACCCGGATCTGCGCAAAAAGCCTGCATCTTGCCGCCGAAGAATTTATCCAGCACAACCCGCGGCGCGTAAAACTGATCAAAGTCAATGAGGCCAGTATCGACGCTGTAAAAACTGCGATGCGGTGCTATTTGACCAAACTGACCCAGCACTATCTTTCAAAACGTCAGGCCATTTTAATCAGCCACATCGACCGCTGCATGTCTGACGTTGAACGCATCGGCGACCACATCGATAACCTTTCCGATATTGCCGCGCGCCAGCGCGCGATTTCCACCGCGCATTTCAACCCGAATGTGGTTGAAGACTGGCTCACCATTCACCGCTGTGTCGAAAAGCTGCTCCACAAAGTGATTGAATCGCTCGACCCCGAAACCGCCCATTTTCAGGAGCTGGCCAAAGAGATTATCGACCTGCGCGAACAATATACCGAAAAGGCCATTTCGATTCGCAACGCCCATTTCCATCGGCTGGAAGAAAAGGAAATCACGCCGATTGCCGGACTGCTTTTTAACGATTACCTCTCCAATTTCTGGCGCATAACGAAGCACATTAAAAATATCGCCCTCGCTCAGCAGCAGCCGCAATTCTGGCTGAAACGCGAAAAGCTCGGCAAAGTGATGTCCGATGAATCGCCGGGCTATTCCGTCGCCGAAAAAATCAACCCGAACGATTACCTCGATAAGCTTCAGTCAGAACATTACCGGTAGCCCGAATCAGGCTTCAACGGTGTATTCGCCGGGCTGGTCGAATTCGAAAACGGCTGCACCGCAGTTTTCAAACTTATAGCCGCGGATTTTGAGGTATTCGGGCACACGGCTTTCGGCGGAGCGTTCGGCCTCGGTCAGTTTGACCAGTTCAAACCCGTCGTTTTCAAACGCGCCTTTAACAGTTACTTTCGCGCCTGCGCAGGCCTTAACGATCAAAGCGGATTTTCCGGATAGCCGGACGTTTTCGAGCGCAATGTTTTCCCCGTCGATAATCAGGGTGGATTCGCCGGAAAGGGAACCGCCCGATATTTTTTCTTTCCCTTCGGCCAGCGTCATTGCAAACGACGGGCGCAGAATCACTTTCGGACCGAGCGTGAACGGCACGCCGAGAATCATCTCCTGCCCGGCTTCCTGCACCTCCATTCCGGCAACCTGCAACCGGGCGCGACCGGCGGCATAAAAATCGTTTTCCGCCGTAGCGCTTGCATCGGCGGGACCGCCGGCGGCGACTTTTGCGGCCGCATCGGCGATATTGTTTTTATTCGGCGAAAAGCTCCACATACGGCTGAAAACGGTTACGCCGACTTTTTCCGATTCACCGAAAAGTTTCGGAAGATCCTGCATCATCGTTTCGAGGCGGGTCGGTTTTTTGAAGGCTGTTTTGGTTTCATCGGTATATTTCGGATTCACAAATTCGGCGATAATACCCTGCGATTCATTCAGAATTCTGACATACGAAGCGAGCCGGATGACCAGCGTGTTGCAGTTGCCGGGGAACATCGAATAACCCTGTTCATTCGGCACATCGCCTTCGGGCGAAATGGTAGCTTTCAGTAACGGTTCGAGCTGGTTGTATTCCACATTCAGCGTCATTTCTTTGCCGTTACCGACCAGTTTGGTCAATCCGCCAACGGCTTCGCCGGGAATGCGGTTGATGGCCAGCGAGTTAAAATCGTAGTTGTTTTCCACGGAAACCCCGATGGCGGCGGGCAGCGTGTTGAAACTCGGACCGTTGGTGTCCTGAATAAACATCAGGTGTTCAATGCCTTCGCCCTGCAGTTTTTCGGCGAGGCCGCTGGTGTAAAGCAGCATGTGAATATCGCCGTGTCCGTGCGGCTTGAGAATCAGGCGGTATTTTTCTTCCAGCGCAAGAGTGCCTTCGTTATCGGCAATGGCGGGAACCAGCTCCTGTTTGAGAATATGCACCTGTTCTTTTTTGAGGCCGAAATAGTTGTTCGCTTCGAGGGTTTCGAGGGTTTTCGGGCCGGTATCCTGCGAAACCATGATAATGAACGGAACGGGGCGTTTGGATTCGGAGCGGGCCTGCATGGCGAGCAGATTGTCGGCGTAGTGTTTGATGTAGGGCGTGGATTCGAGCACTTCAACGGCGATGTCGAGTTTGATGCCGTTATAGCCGAGCCGTTCACCGAGTCCGCCGGCAACCAGCACCACGCCGACTTTATCGAACTGCTTTGCGCCGATGGCCTCATATTTTTCAAAGTCGGCGGTGAATTCGGTCAGGTCGACTTTCTCCGGCTGCTCGGGCGTCAATCCTTCAAACGGGTTTTTACCCTCTTTGGATTCGGCCAGCAGACGGCGCGCGTTTTTGATGTAGCCGGCGAGGCCGCCCGGATAATTGCCGTCGATTTTGGCCAGCGATTCTAAAAACGCCGATTTCGCCGTATCGTTTGTGCCCGGTTCATCCCAGTCCATAAAAAGTCCGGTCTGGCCGTTTTGAACCAGTGTTGAAATCAGCTCTTTGTGCGCATCAGAAATTGCACCCCAATTCGCCTTCAGTCCGGCGAGTTCAGCAGCGTCAAGAAATGCAGTATCCATCAAAAAACCCCTATTGTTAAATCGGTTGAAAATGAGGGCGAATCATGCCGGGAGACGGTTTTCGATGCCACAAAAAATGTGTGCTTAAATTCGTATAATAAGTGAAACCCGCCCGCATATTTTCAACGCGAACGGGCAATAAACGTCGGGCATTCCCGCTAAATTTCGATTTTCAGATTAAAGCCGAGCACCTGATTGAGATGCGCCGCACTCTCCTTTTTAATCGATGTACCGCGCAGGAAAAGCGTCTCCAAAGCGGTCAGCGTTTCGATAATTTCCAGACCGCTTTCCGTTACGCCCGTATGCGAAAGATTCAGCCGGGTCAGTTTGGCCAGCCCTTTCAGCGGATCAATCGTTTTAACCGGCGCGCCGTAAAGCACCAGCGAAGTGAGGCTTTCCTTCCCTTCCAGCGGCGACAGGTCTTCGGCCGGCGTATACGAAAGATCCAGCGACTGCAGTTCGGTTAAACCCGCCAGCGGGGAAAGGTCGAAAACTCCGGTGCAGGTCAGATTGAGCACCTTTATATTTTTCAGCCCAACAACCCAATCCAGCGTTTTTATGCCGCTGTTATACAGGTCGATCCGTTTCAGACCAACCATCATCCCGATAACCGCGAGATCGCTGTCGGACACCTGCTGGCCGGAAAGGTCGAGATTCGCAACGTTCATAAAATCTTCGGCGCTCAGATCCCGTATCGATTTTTCAAGCGCGGCCGCAACGGCATCTCTCAACATACTGGACGCCAAATCGATTGCCTCGACGGCCGCATCAGGTTCCGGGGCCGAATCGAACTCGAACACTTTGAGTTCAACCGGGTCATTACTGAAATTGATCACATTGGCATCGAACGGGATCTTCAGCAGTTCCCAAACCCACTCCGGAACCATATTGTATCCAAGCCCTTCGGGCGGAATGAGCAGCTTTTCGCGCTCCATTTCTTCCGGGCTTTTATACGCCGGGCGGCGAAACGGTGCGTTTTCATCCGTGGACAAATGACGGCCGATAACTTCCTGATAGTTTTTCTTCGGATTGCAGGCTTCTTCCGAAAGCACCGTAAACCACTTCAGCACATCCTGCCGGTGGATGGCGGAAGCACCGACGGAAAAATAGGAGAGCCACCGCTGTAGCAGATACATCTGAACACACTGGCAGAACAGCCGCTGGGCCTGTTCGAGCGAAAGCTCCTCTTCGGCAAACAGCCGACTTGCGCCATATCCCCTCATCAGCGCGCTGTTCAGCAGCAGTTTCAGTTTCCGCGGGTTGTTGTTGGAAAGGTGCCAGATCGCGGTATCAATTGCAGGCCGATGCGTCGGCGCCATCAGCTTTTCAAGCATACCGCCGGTTTTGGCATTCAGCCGGTCAATCTGTCGCTTATAAAATTTCCGAACCTGCTTATGACTCGGCTCAATATGACACTCCACCTGGAAAATCTTGCTCAGATAATGCCGGCTCTGCACCTCGTCA
>QKFE01000151.1 GCA_003252225.1 Kiritimatiellales bacterium
ATTTCCTACAAGACGGAAAACAGGCCTGTAAATAACATATTGGGCTTTCAGGTTCGGAACAAAAGGCGTTTTTTGTACAAGAAATCAGGAGTGTAAAAGCGTGGCTGAATTCAAAATTAAAAAAGGATTCGATATCAATGTGGCGGGAAAACCCGCGCCGGATATCGATGAATATGCAAGCCAGGAGCTTTTCGCGGTTTATCCCTCCGAATTTGAGGGACTCAAACCCCGCCTTAAAATAAAGGCCGGGGACACCGTGAAACGCGGCGATGTATTATTCGAAAACAAGAAAAACGAGAAAATGGTATTCCGCTCTCCCTGCTACGGCACGGTTAAGGCCATTAATCTGGGAGCCCGTCGCTTTCCGGTTGAAATCCTTATTGAGCGCGATCTGCAAAGAGAGGAGAGCATCAAATTCGACACCTTTACAAAGGATTCGATCCAGTCGCTTTCCCGCGAAAAGCTTGTCGAACATCTGCTGAATTCCGGCCTGTGGCCGCTGATCAAACAGCGCCCGTTCAGCAAAATCGCCGATCCGGATACTCCGCCGAAAGCGGTCTTCATTAATGCCGCAAACTCCGCCCCTTTCACGGCCGATTTCGGCCTGATTCTTAAGGGCGATGAAGAAGCCTTTCAAACCGGTATCAACGCACTGGCAAAACTGACCGAAGGAAAGGTTCATCTCTGCAAATCAGCCGGTAATACCATCGGCGATTTTAAAAATGCCGTGAGCCATACATTTACCGGAAAACACCCTTCCGGAAATACCAGTGTGCACATTAACCGCATCAGCCCGATTCTCCCGCACGACACCGTTTACACCATCGCCGCGCAGGATGTGATTCTGATCGGAAAACTGCTGATGACCGGCGAACTGCCGCGCACAAAAATCATCGCGCTGGGCGGGCCGGCGATTAACGAAGAGCACCGCAAATATTACAAAGTACAGCTCGGCGCCAACCTTCAGCCGCTTTTTGGAAAAGCACTCGAAGGCGAAGAAGTCCGGCTGATCAGCGGCAACATCCTTTGGGGCGATAAAGTGAATTCCGACACCTGCGTACGTTTTTACGGGTCGGAATTTTTTGCGCTCGAAGAGGATCGTTCCCGCCATTTTATGGGCTGGACGATGCCGGGCCTTTTTCAATACAGCGCGCACCGGGTCAACGTCTCCTCCATTCTCGGGTTTAACCACCCCTGGAAACTCGGCACCAACCTGCACGGATCAAAACGCGCAATGGTGGTGACCGGCTGGCTGGACAAACATCAGCCGCTCAACATTATGACCGACTATCTCATGCGGGCCTGCCTCGCCCACGATACCGACGAAATGATTCAGCTCGGCATCCTTGAAACCGATCCTGAAGATTTTGCGCTGGCATCCTTTGTCGATCCGCACAAAACCGACGTCTGCGGCATCATCAAGCGCGGCCTTGAAGAGATCGAGGAGGAAGGAATCTAATGAAGAATGATAATTTAAGAATTAAGAATGATTGGCAGGAAGAGCATGCAATTTCTTCAGGAGAATTGTCGCAGACCCGCAATTCTTCATTCTTAAATCTACATTCTTAATTACAAGGAAACCTATGAAAGCTCTATTCGATTTTATGGATAAAAACATCGCCCCGCTTTTCGAAAAAGGCGGCAAGTTCGAGCGTCTTTATCCGCTTTGGGAAGCCGGTGACACATTCCACCGAACCCCCGGCGACGTCACCAAAAGTGCCCCGCACGTACGGGACTCCATCGACCAGAAACGGCTGATGATCTTCGTCATTTATGCACTGATCCCCTGCATCCTCTTCGGAATCTGGAATGCCGGGAATCAGTTCAACCTCGCGAACGGAATTGAACCGACACTCTCCGCCGACTTTGCTCGCGGCGCCATTATGGTGCTGCCGATCATTTTCGTCTCCTACCTTGTCGGCGGCCTTTGGGAAGTGCTCTTCGCCATTGTCCGACGGCACGAAATCAACGAAGGTTTTCTTGTGACCGGCATGTTGTTCCCGCTGGTACTGCCCCCCACCCTTCCGCTTTGGCAGGTTGCGGTCGGTATCTCGTTCGGCATCGTGATCGGCAAGGAGATTTTCGGCGGTGTCGGTTACAATATTCTGAACCCGGCACTGACCGCCCGCGCATTCCTCTTCTTCGCTTATCCGGCGCAGATTTCGGGGGATAAAGTCTGGGTCGGCGCACTGAACGATTCCCCGGCATTTATCAACAACCTGCTGGGCGTCGGCGATAAAGTCGTTGACGGCGTGACGCAGGCCACTCCGCTGGCCGTGGCGGCTGCGGCGGAAACCGGAAAATCGGCGATTGAAGCACTCAATCAGGCCGGATTCACTCTTTGGAATATAACGGCCGGAACCATTCCCGGCTGTATCGGATCCACCTCGGCCATTGCCATTGTTTTGGGCGCCCTTTTCCTGATCGCCACCGGTATTGCATCATGGCGCATTATGCTGAGCGGCATACTCGGCTGCGCGGCAATGGGGCTGCTTTTCAACATTCTGCCGCTGGATAATTCATTTGCGGCGCTGCCCTATTATTACCACATCGTTTTAGGCGGTTTCCTTTTCGGGATTGTTTTCATGGCAACCGACCCGGTTTCCGCTTCCGCCACAAATACCGGCAAATTTATCTACGGCTTCCTTATCGGGGCATTAACCGTACTCATCCGCGTCGTAAACCCGGCCTATCCGGAAGGCGCAATGCTGGCCATTCTTTTCATGAACGTAATGGCGCCGCTTATCGACCATTTTGTTGTGCAGGCGCACATTAAAAAGAGAACTGCTTATGCGAGGGCGTTGAACAATGCGTGAAGATGCTAAAACACTGACTTTTGCAGCCATCGTCTGCGTGAGCTGCTCCCTGCTTCTTTCCGGCACCGCCGCCGGACTCAAAAGCCGCCAGCAGGCCAATGAAGCTTTTGACGTACAGCGGAATATTGTGAAGGCCTTCGGTGAATTTAAGGACGGGATGACGCGTCCTGAAATCGAAGCGCTCTACAGCAAATGTGTTAAGCAGGATGAAAACTGCGAACTGCCGCTCTACCTCTGGACGAATGAAAGCGAAGAAAAGCCCGCGAAGTATGCGTTCCCGATCGAAGGGAAAGGACTCTGGGGCGATGTCTACGGATACATCTCGCTGGAAGCCGATCTCCAAACCATCGCCGGCATCAGCTTCTACAAACATCAGGAAACCCCCGGTCTCGGAGCCGAAATTGAAAAAGTCTGGTTTCAGGAACAGTTCAAAGGCGACACGCTTTATGCAGATGGAAAAGCCGTCGATTTCCGGATCGTAAAATCCGGAGGCGGCAGCGATCCGCACGCAGTTGACGGGATTTCCGGGGCAACACTCACCGGTAAAGGCGTACAGGCTTTTCTCCGCGAAGATGCCAAAGCGTACGAAACCTATTTCAACACGGTTCGGGGGAAATGATTAAATTTTAGATTGATGAATTTAGATTGCCGATTTTTGGGACTGCGACCGCTTTAACAAAAAAGCCAACGCCGCCTGAGTTCCAAAAATCAAAAATCAAAATTCCAAAATCAGAAATGGAAAAGAGATATGGCCTCTAAAGCAAAAAAATTATTGATGGATCCGTTTTCGGATAACAACCCGATTACGGTGCAGGTGCTCGGAATCTGTTCCGCGCTCGCCGTAACCGTAAAGGTTGACACCGCAATTGTTATGACCCTTGCGCTGACGTCGGTTGTCTCCCTTTCGAACGTCGTTATTTCATTATTGCGCAACGTCATTCCCAACGGCATCCGTATGATCGTTGAAATGGCCGTGATCGCGTCGCTGGTGATTATTGCCGACCAGCTGTTGCGGGCCTTCCTCTTCGACATTTCAAAACAGCTCTCCGTCTTCGTCGGCCTGATTATCACCAACTGTATCGTGATGGGCCGCGCCGAAGCCTTCGCCCTGCAAAATCCGCCGAAGGATTCATTTTTAGACGGCCTCGGCAACGGCCTCGGATACGGCATCATCCTGATTGCCGTTGCGTCGATCCGTGAATTTCTCGGATTCGGCACATGGTACGGATTTAAAATTCTTCCGGAAAACTACATGGGCAACGGCCTCGCCCTGCTCGCTCCGGGCGCATTCATCATTCTGGGTCTGCTGATCTGGCTTCAGCGCACCATCTCCAAATATGTAGAGGAATAAAACCATGGAACTGTTAAGCATTGCTGTTGAATCCATCTTCATAAACAACATCCTGCTGGCGTTTTTCCTGGGGATGTGTTCCTTCCTCGCCTGCTCGAAGAAGGTCGATACCGCCATCGGCCTCGGCGTCGCCGTTGTTTTCGTACTGACCATCACCGTTCCGGCCAACTGGTGCATTTACAACTTTCTGCTGAAGCCGGGCGCATTGGCATGGGCCGGAATGCCCGAGCTTGATCTGAGCTTCCTGACCTTTATCTGCTTTATCGCCACCATCGCCTCCATGGTGCAGCTGGTTGAAATGATTCTCGACAAGTTCTTCCCTTCACTCTACCACGCGCTCGGCATTTTCCTGCCGCTTATCACCGTGAACTGCGCGATTCTCGGCGCATCGCTTTTCATGGTTGAGCGCTATTTTACCGCAGAAGAACTCAGCTCCCCCGTGATGAGTCTGGCCAAATCAACGGTATTTGGTCTCAGCTCCGGCGTCGGCTGGCTGCTCGCCATCGCATCAATGGCGGCGATCCGAAAAAAACTGCGCTACTCGCACCTGCCGGATGGACTGAAAGGGCTGGGCATCACGATGATTATGACGGGGCTGATGGCGATGGCCTTCATGTGTTTTTCCGGAATAAGCCTGTAAGGAACCGAAATTGATAACTCAAAACGGATAACTGATTTATGGAAAACGTAACCTATATTGTGACAAGCGTCGCTGTTTTCACCATCGTGATTATGCTGCTTGTAATCATGCTGATGGTCGCCGCGAAAAAACTGGTTCCGCAGGGCCTAGTCAAACTGGATATCAACGAAGGCAACCGGCTGATCGAAGTCAAACCGGGCTCCTCGCTGCTTTCAGCCCTCTCCTCCCAGAAGGTATTCCTGCCCTCCGCCTGCGGCGGCGGCGGAACCTGCGCCATGTGCAAATGCAAAGTACTCGAAGGCGGCGGTGAACTGCTTCCGACCGAAGCCGGACAGGTCTCCAAAGCCGAAGCAAAAGAGGGCGTCCGCCTCGCCTGCCAGCTGAAAGTTAAAGAGGACATGAAGCTGGATATCGAACCGTCCATTCTCGACATCAAAAAATACGAATGCACAGTTCGCTCGAATGACAACGTCGCCACATTCATCAAAGAACTCGTGGTTGAACTGCCCAAAGGCGAAAAGCTCGATTTCCGCGCCGGCGGCTATATTCAGATCGATGTTCCGGCCTACAAAGGGCTCTCCTACAAATCGTTCGACATCGCCGAAGAATACCGCGGCGACTGGGATAAATTCGACCAGTGGTCGCTCGTTGCCAACAATGACGAGCCCTGTTTCCGCGCCTATTCCATGGCCAACTTCCCGCTCGAAGACGACATCATCATGCTCAACATCCGTATCGCCTCCCCGCCGCCCGGAACCAGCTATCCGCCGGGCGTTTGTTCATCCTATGTGTTCAGCCTCAAACCGGGCGACAAGATCGTAATTTCCGGCCCGTACGGCGAATTCTTCGCAAAGAAAACCGACCGGGAGATGTGCTTTATCGGCGGGGGTGCCGGGATGGCCCCGATGCGCTCGCATATTTACGACCAGCTCAAACGGATTGGCACCGATCGTAAAATCACCTTCTGGTACGGCGGCCGCTCAAAACGCGAACTCTTCTATATGGATGAATTTCAGGAGCTCGAAAAACAGTTCCCGAACTTTAAACTCAACGTCGCGCTCAGCGATCCGCTGCCGGAAGATAACTGGGACGGGCCGACCGGATTTATTCATCAGGTGGTGCTCAACGAATATCTCGACAAGCACGAAGACCCGACCGAAATCGAATACTATCTCTGCGGCCCGCCGATCATGCTCAAATGCGTTAAAGACATGGTTCACGATCTCGGCGTTGAACCTGAAATGGTTATGGCCGACGACTTCGGAATTTAATATCACCCGCAAATTTTTCAGCATGAACTGGAGGGCGACGGTTAGGCGGTGGACTCGCTGAACGTGTCGGAGTCATCCTCTGTAGGCTGTCGGCTCGGACAAAGCCTCGCCCTCCAAAACCAGAGCAATCAACGATTGAAATGCCGTAAGGTTGTAGCGGCGTTTCTCAGAAACGCTTGCGGCTCTGAGAGCCGACACTACATTCTCCGACTTTGACCGACATCTCATTCACGAAATGCTCTAACTTGTTTATGCAGACGTTTTTTGAAACGCTACAGACGGTTGCGTTTACAGATCGAGCAGTTCCTGCACATCTTCCCACGTGAGCTTCTGCATCACCTGTTCATCGGTGGTGAGGGTGGAGTCGATAATGCCCTTTTTGCGGGCCTGCATTTCGAGGACTTTTTCTTCGACGGTGCCTTTAGTGATGAGCTTGACGGAATAAACCGTACGCTTCTGACCGATGCGGTGCGCGCGGTCAGTGGCCTGATCTTCAACGGCAGGATTCCACCACGGATCGAAGTGAATAACCATATCCGCACCGGTCAGGTTCAATCCGGTTCCGCCCGCTTTCAGGCTCATTAAAAAGACCGGGATCGAGTGGTCTTTATTAAATTGCCGGACAACGTCCTGCCGGTCTTTTGTACTGCCGTCGAGATAACAGTATCCGATTTTGCGCTTGTCCATTTCTTTTTTAAGAATCGCCAGCATCGAAGTGAACTGACTGAAGACGAGTACCCGGTGTTTACTGTCGATGGCTTCATCAAGCAGTTCGAAAAAGAGATCCATTTTGGCGGAGGGATGCTTGCTCTTAACATCTTCAAGATGCAGCAGATCGATGTGGTTACAGGTCTGGCGCAGACGGAGCAGGGTTTTGAGAATTTCCATCCGGCTCTTATTGAACCCGTCCTTTTCAACCATGTCGTTGATTTTCTGCTTCGATTCTTCGAGCAGCGCTTTGTAAACCCGGTGCTGATCCTGTGTGAGTTTGCTCGGCGCAATACGCTCGATTTTCGGCGGAAGGTCTTTGGCCACATGTTTTTTCAGGCGGCGCAGCAGGAACGGATGGAGTTTTCGGCGCAGTTTCATCTGCGCATAATCGCCGTCCGGCCCGCCGTTAATGATAGGCAGTTCGTAGTGTTCGCGGAACGTTTTATGGCTGCCGAGATAGCCGGGCATCAGAAAATCCATGATAGACCAAAGGTCGGTTACGCCGTTTTCAATCGGCGTTCCGGTCAGGACGAGTTTATGGTCGGCCTGCAGCCGCTTGGCTGACTGCGAGTTTTGCGTTGCGCGGTTTTTAATATGCTGCGCTTCGTCGAGAATGGCGATGGAGTAAACCGTTTCGACGTGTCTTTCAATATCGCGCCGCATCAGGGCATAGGAGGTGATGACCACATCCGACTGTTCGATCTTTTTCCATTTCCGGTGGCGCTCGGTTCCGTGCATCACGAGCACGTTCAGATCGGGTGTAAATTTGGCGGCCTCTTCTTTCCAGTTTTCGACGAGGCTGGTCGGGCAGATGATCAGTGCCGGTTTTCCCCGGTGGCTTTCATCGGCACGACCGAGCTGAATCCAGGCGAGGGTCTGCAGGGTTTTTCCAAGCCCCATTTCGTCGGCAAGAATTCCGCAGAAGCCGCGCCGTTCGAGGAATCGGAGCCAGTTAATGCCTTCCTGCTGATAGGAGCGCAGCGTTGCTTTCAGATTGGGGCTGCACTGAACCGGTTCAACGGTTTCCTGCTCGTTCTGCTGCTTGGCTTTTTCCATCCAGCCCGGGGCGGCCGCTATATTGATGCCGTCGAGCGCGGAAAGGGAGGCTTCGACATAGCTGCCGTAAATACCGCTCAATCGGAAAGAGCCGACTTTTTCGCCTTTGCCGATGGCGCAGTCTTCGAACACTTCACGGGCCTGCTGGATGGCGTCGCCGTCGAGCAGAATCGTCCGCCCGTTTCGTTCGATGAACGATTCGCCTTTCATTAAAGCGCGCTGGATATCGCGCTCAGAAATACTGCCGGTGCCGATTTCGTATTCGTAGCTAATGTCGAAATAGTTGCCGGATTCCGATTCGTCGATGTGCACGATCGGCCGGACATAGTCGGCGGATTCTGCAAACGGTTTAACACGGCCTTCGAGCTCAACCGTCCAGCCGAAGCGGCGAATCTGCGGAACACCCGTACCGAGGAAATTCAGCACTTCGCGCGGGCCGACGATATTCCGGAGCGTATCCCCTGCCCGCCCGAAGAAACCGACTTTGGCCAGTTTTTCAACCGCCTCTTTTTCGGCTTTCATATTGCGGATACGGTAGCGGAGCAGGTCTTTCGGGTCGGGAATGGCGAAGTTTCCGCGCATATCGGCGCGTCCGGCGACCAGTTCAATTTCGTCCGTGTATTTTGCGTACAGCGTTGCTGCGAGCGACGCCGGGCTGCCTTTCACCACCAGCCGGAAGGTCAGTTTCGCCGGCTTCATATGGAAAAGATCGGGCGTGATCGGACTGCGGACGGCAAACGTTTTTTCGAGCTTCGGCAGTTCAGTCATTAAAAATGCCGGAACGGAGGCGCGCGGAATACGGACGGTTCCATCGTATATTTCGCGCAGGTTATCCGGGAAAATATTGCTTAAAGGCCAGAACTGTCCGGCACTGAAAATCCAGCCCATTCCGGGCGAAATAATGTAGGTATTGAACAGCTCGGTCTGATCGTCCGGCAGTGCGGTGGAGACATTGAGCAGCAGTTCACCGGTTTCGCGGTCGAGATCCATTTCGAGAACGGATTGAAGCATTCCGTTGTTTACCGGCCAGCCTTTGGTTTTCCCCCGCTCGTGAATGCTTTTATCGTGGTGCAGGCGCAGTACGTTGATGAAATCGTGCGATTTCAGCCTTATTTCGCTTTTTGCCGCGCCGCCGCAGATTTCCTCCAGCACATAAAGCAGGCTTTCGTCGTGGTGCGGGAATGAAAACGGAACATCGGTCGGAACATCGTTCATCGGCTTGCGGCCGCCTTCGTATTCAACCGAAACATAAATAATGACCGATTCCGCCTTCAGCTGTTCCTGCCAGTCGGCGGCGAGCTCAACAATCAGCCGGGCTTTCACGGCATCCGGCGTATCCTTTTTAACGCGCTGGATATAGTTGCCTTCGGCCGCTTTCGCCAGCCGTTCAATCCGCCGCTGTTCGGCCAGCGCCTTTTCATTGTTTTGCGGATGCGCATGCTGCCGGAGCACTTCGAGCCCCATCGCCACCAAATGTGAGCAGATCAGTCCGCGTTCCTGATTATCGCGGCAGGGGCAGTGGTTTTCAACAAGCCCCATTTTGAGAATCTCAAATTTACTGCGCATCCCGCGCGGGCCGAGGTTGAGCTGGCCGGAAATAAAGGGGTGTTCGTAAGTAACATTCTCCACCACGCCGCGCTCGAACAGCGCCTTGCCATCGCGGAAGGCGCGCCAGCCGGCCCAGTCTTTCAGGTTCTTTTCGGTGAATGGAAGCTTGCCGCTCATACTTCTTCTATTTCAGTCCCCATATAAAATGAACTCCATCTTCCTGACTTTGGCGGAGAAATCCACCAAAAACTTAGCCTTTTCTTTTCCGTTTCCCTAAAACGCGAAAAACACGGTATTTATTACTCAGCATTCCGGCGAAAATCGGATCAAACAAGTTATTGACGCAGAGGGGGCGCGGGCACATTATGCGCGCCGTTTTTGTGAAACCGCACTGAGTGCGGTAGTTATCAGCATTCAGGTTATTGGTTATCGGGCCATTGACTCACAGCTGATAACCGCTAACGGATAACCGACAACTGGAAATACGCCATGCAGCGGATAATGAAAAAATCGAAAATACACACCGCCACCATCACCGGGCTGGAGCTGTATTACGAAGGAAGCATCACCATCGACCGCGACCTGATGGATCGGGCCGATCTGCTGCCCGGCGAACAGGTGCAGGTCGTCAACCTCAACAACGGCCAGCGGTTTGTCACTTACACGATTCCCGGCGAACGCGGTTCCGGCGTGATCGAACTCAACGGCCCCGCCGCCCGGCTGGCCGCCGTCGGCGACAAAATCATCATCATTTCCTACGGAAACTATTCCGAAGAAGAGGCCCGCGCGCTCGAACCGATCGTTGTTTTCGTCGACGGAAACAACCGCCCCGTTCAGAAACAGATTTAAAGCAGCCGAAGACCTTTTTAACCACAAAATACACAAGACACCCAAAACCCAGCAACACACCTATTTTGTGACTCTTGTGTATTTTGTGGTTAACCTTTCTAACGAGAACAACATTGGAAACGTACTTATATCAGAAAACACAGCAGTATTTCGGACAGCTCGCCGGTGGAGCGGAAAGCTGCGGCGAAGCCGAACTCAAAGAACTCGGGGCAACCCACATAAAACCCGGTTATCTCGGCTTCTATTTCTGCGCCGACCAGCGCACGATGTATAACATCGTTTACAAATCGCGCATATTCACCCGTATTCTCGCCCCGCTTATTGCCTTCGACTGCCATTCCGACAAATACCTCTATAAAACCGCGCAAAAGATCGACTGGGCCGATTTCCTCACGCTGACCAAAACCTTCGCCATCACCGCCAACGTCGCCAAAAGCAGCATCCGCAACTCCCAATATGCCGGGCAGATTTTAAAAGACGCCATCGCCGACCAGTTCCGCGAAAAGACCGGAAAACGCCCCGATGTCGATACCCGCCATCCCGACCTGCTGCTCAATTTATACATCCACCAAAACAAGGCCCGAATCAGCGTCGATCTCGGCGGCGGGTCGCTGCACAAACGCGGCTACCGCGATGAATCCGTCGAAGCCCCGATGCAGGAAACCCTCGCTGCCGCAATTATACGGCTGAGCGGCTGGAACGGCGAACGCCCGCTGCACGACCCCTTCTGCGGTTCCGGCACCATTCTGTGCGAAGCCCTCATGAAAGCCGGTACTATTCCCGCCGCCTATTTAAGGAAAAAATTCGGATTCCTGCGCCTGCCCGATTTCGATGCCGCCGTATGGAATCAGGTTAAAACCGCCGCCAATTCAGAAATCGCGGCCGACGCGCCTTCAAATCTGATCAGCGGTTCCGACATCAACGCAGACGCCTTAAAAGCTGTACGCGCAAACCGCGCCGCCCTGCCGAATGGGCAGAATATCAAAGTCCGGCGCGCCGATTTCCGCGATCTCGAAGGATTCAGCAACACCGTCATCGTCACCAATCCGCCCTACGGAATCCGGCTGGGAAATACCCGCGAAGTGGAAAACCTGCTCAAAGAATTCGGCGATTTCCTAAAACAGAAATGCACCGGAAGCACCGCCTATGTTTATTACGGCGATAAAACTCTCGCCAAAAAGCTCGGCCTAAAACCCGACTGGAAACACGAACTCCGCGCCGGAGGCCTTGACGGTATCCTTTGCAAATACGAGCTGTATTGACCGGAAAACGCCGAAAACGGCAGCCCATTTTACCCTGTTAAATCGCAGCGATCCGGAAAAGCGATCTGCTGTGCCGTTCGGTAAATTCCGGGCACACCAAAATCACACCCTTAAATATTTTTTAAACGCAAAAACAAGGTTATTGCAAAAAAGTAATGACTTCTCTGTCCGGTTTGTGATACACGTATCGTCTCTACTGCAAGTACTATGTGTACTTATCGGGAGAAAACACCCCTCTAAAATTCGGGGTTGTGGTGCCCTAAGAGGGCGAAAATAAAGGAATTATAAGGGAAATTCCGGAAAGTTGCGCAAATAGCTATGTGTTTTCAGCGTATCCGGATGCTAAATTGTGGGTATGATTAACGTATTTTGGGCAAAATTTTTCGACAGGATTAAACTGCGTCGTTCCGGTCGTAAATCGGGAATGACGCTGATTGAATCGTTGGTCGCCATTACTTTGCTTGTCATGGGCTTTGCCGGAGCATTTAAGGCGTTTTTAGCCGCCCGTTCCCTCTATCTGGCGGCAAAAGATGAGCGGGTTGTAACGCAGCTGGCTCAAAGCCGGATTGAGCGCCTTGAAATGATTGAGTTTCAGGATCTTTCTCTTTGGGGGATGTCCAACCTGCTCGTAAATGCCGAAGGCGATCCCTCCCCGGAAGGGCGATTTCAGATCACAACGTCGGTTACCCCGGGAAGCTCCACGAATGAGCTGGATATTGCCGTGTCCGTTTCCCGCCGCAACCGCGCCACCGGCGAATTTTCAGTGCCCAAAGAATTCATAACAACCCGTTTTGACTGATTTCCTGCTTATGATGCGTTTCAATAAATACAGTCCCAAAAAAGGATTCACCCTGATTGAAGCAGTGGTGACGACCTTTATTATGGTGCTGGTCATCGCCACAGCAATCAGCGGATACCTTTTTATGGAACGCAGTAATGCCCAGCAGCTTGTCGAAACACAGATCGACACGGAAATGGATCTGGCGACGGCTCGGCTGAATCATGAACTCCGTTTAACTTCGCTGACGGAAGCGGTTTATTATCCCGAAGGTGGCCCGCGCTATACTGCGATCAGCTTTCCGTTAAGGCGCTCAACCAACTACGTATTTAATGCCGAAGGCTCCCTGCCGTGGGACACAACGGTAATTTACCATTTCAAGAAAGATGACCGGGAAGAGACCGGGCAGCTGATCCGAACGGAGATTTCCCCCCGGGAAACGCTGACGCTGGAAAAACGGAAAGAGCAATTAGCCGCCATTGCTGAAAACGGAAACTGGAACAACGCAACAACACGCGTACTGCTTGAAAATATAACGGAATGGGAAATCTTCAAAGAAGGCAACAGTTATGACGCCTATGCGGAGTTCGATCAGCTGGATGAAGAGGAAACGCTCGGAACCTTCCTGGTTGATCCGGGCGAAAATACACTCAAACTGAAGATCACCGGAAAAAACAGCAAAAGCACCGGGTATAAAGTCGGGCTGGATACCCTGCTGCTTTCCGCCAGCGGCTATCCCCGGGAGGCGGAGCAGCAGCAGGCATCCGGCACTCCGTCCCCGCTACTGGAAACGGTTACGGCCGGCACGTGGAGCGGCTACCGCCAACTGACCTTTCCGGCCAATTCCGCCGATCAGGAAATGGAGGTTGTTTTCTATAACGACCGTTTTGAGGATACGAATTTTGATCTCCCGATGGCGAGCCACAGCAATACAACCGTCGGCGTTCTCGACCACTCTTTTTCGCCGCCCGATCTCGCCCTCAGATTAAAAGGCAACACGACCAACTGGACGGCGAAAGGGCAGATTTTTACGGATGCCGAAAATTATAACGACGTATTCACGCTCCCCGGATCGCCGGTTCGGTGCTGGGATGATTTAGGCGGCTCCGTTTTCCGCGTTATTTTGACCGATATCGGAACTGAATATTCCGGCGCAGGCTGCCGAATTGCATTCTCCGCCTCCGCACTGGGCGATTTATCGATTTCCGGTGCTGTGATTGATGAGGCTGTCCCCCCGGTTTCCTCCCTGATGCACACGGCAGGTTCGCCGAAAATCTTGACCTTTAACAATTTCGGCAGCATTACGATTCCTGCCGGGGAAACCGTTTTCTCTGATTTTGCGGATTTCCCCATCGAAATCGGGAAATATTATGCCGTCACGTTCCGGATTGACCGGACACGCAACCGCCCCAAGCTGATGCTGGGGGATCCCGCCCGAACCAATAGCTTTTTCATCAGCCAGACCGAACTGCCCGGAACGGATCACTCCCCGCTGACCATCCAGCAATGGGCCGGTTCCGGTTATACCGTATTTGCCGTGCCTTTTATTGCAGCCGTGGAACTCATGCACACAACCTATCCGAAAACCGGAACCTATATTTCACCCCCGATCAACACAGCCGAAAACAAACCGGCCTTTGAAAAAATCGAATGGACCGAATACGTTCCGAACGGAACCGGCATCAAGGTTTTCGCCCGGACAAGCGACCGGGCCGATATGCCGTCCTCCTCGTGGAAACAGATCACCGGCAGCGGAGGCGAAAAAAAGACCAAAGTCAACCCGCCCCTGCTGTTCGAACGCTATCTGCAATACAAGGTTGAACTGACATCCGGCGACAAAGGGATCAATACGCCGAAATTGAGGGATATTGCATTCCAGTGGCCCGGCGAAACACGGCCGGTTGATATCGGCGGAAATCTCGTCAAAGGCCCGGACTACGGACAGTTCACAGCAGAACTCAACGGCCAGCCCATTCCCGCGCCGATTCGAATCAATATTGAAACCAAAGCGGATCTTTTCTTTTTCGGTGCAAACCGGAAGGAATTTAAGCGGAAATCCAGTATCCGCATAACCCCAAGAAACTGAGGATAAGAGAGTGAAAACAAACCATAACAAAAAAGAAGGCTACATACTCCTTGTGTGCTTAACGTTTGTCACTGCACTGACTATCGGAGCAGCGCTGACGCTGAAAATCGGAAAACAGGAGGCTTACTCAAAACAGCGGGAACAAAACACGCTGCGCGCCAAACTGGCCGCTGAAACAGGAATCCGTAAAGTCTACCGGGAAATCAAAAACGATCCGGATATCCGGCAATGCGCCGATTTCCAAAACAGCATGGGAACTGTTACCTTCGACATTCAGGAACTGAAAAATAAAAGCGCGATTCTGGTCACAGCCACCGGAAAATCAAACGGCGTCGAATCCGATGTCGCTGTAATTATCAGCCTCCCGTCGTCCGACGGAAACAGCGGCGGAACCACAACTCAGGAATCAATCGACTGGTTTGCCAATCACCTCATTTTCACCGGCGACAATTTCACCATGTCCAACGACGGAAAAATCCTTTACCAGAAAATGGACGCCTATGTCGGCGCAAACTTCCGGGCCACCGGCGGCAGCAGCGGCGGTGCCAACGAAAAGAGCAAAGAAAACAATCCGGGCATCATGGAAATTATCGGCACCGTGCAGATTGACAACAATGCACAGGTCAAGCCGGACATTTACTGCACCACAGCGCCGGTCATTTTAGACAGCGCAAAACATATGGGCACTTACCATCCAGCCGATGTCCCCGTCCGCACCGTATCGCTCAACCTCATCCCCTTCCAGAAAAACGCCAAAGAAAACGACCAGTCAAGTGGTGTTTATTATTACGTGGGCACCTCCATTACGGATCCGTACATCTCTGCCAACGAAATGAACGGCGGACATCTGGCCATCTGGAACCAAACCACTGTCGCGCCGGTCGGCGGCATCCTGTGGGTGGAAGGCGATCTCACCATCGGAGCCGAATCGGACGTGCATGCCGATGCCATCATCGCCACGGGCAATATCACCATTCAGGGGAACGCCAAACAGAATGCCAGCGATAAACTGCTCCTCGCCAGCACACACGGCAACGTCCATATTACCGGCGGAAACAAAATCTCCGTCGACTGCCTTCTTTATGCCGATCAGGGAAATGTCACCGTTGATAACGGCGTCTCGCTGACCGGCCGCGTCATCGCGCCGAACGGCAGCTTCACGCTGGCCGGTGGAGCCACACTTAAAGGTGACAAGAAAAACGACAACTATGACGACCAGTTCGTCATCGTCACCCCGACCGATCCGCAAGATCCGACTACAGGAACCGAATATCCTAAAATCGCCGCATGGATAAAATAGGGTTCTGCTTTCCTTCGTTTCTGAAAAACAGACCGGGCAATCCGGTCTGTTTTTTTTATAAAAAACCCTTTCCCGTAAACTAATCATCATAACGACGCTTGACTCGATTCCGCGATCTGCACAGAATGGGTCGGCAAAAGGATGCAAAATAATGAGCCAAAACCAATATGTTGATGATTTCATGAAAACCTTCCCTTTCGAGGGGCTGACATTCGACGATGTTTCTCTGATTACCCAGTATGCGGACTTTCTCCCGGGCGAAACCGATATTTCTTCGCGGCTGACCCGGAATATACGGGTTAAAATCCCCTTTCTGAGCGCGGCGATGGATACGGTTACAGAAGCGGATATGGCCACGGCGATGGCGATGCTCGGCGGAATCGGCGTTATCCACAAAAATCTCGACCCGGAAGAGCAGGCCCAGCAGGTCAGCCGCGTGAAACACCACCTGAACGGCTTAATCACTGATCCGATCACGTTCACCACCGCGGACACCCTCGAAACCATCGCAATCCGTCGCGCCGAAAAAGGGTACGGGTTCAGCGGGTTTCCGATTCTCGACAATGATGGAAAACTGGCCGGTATTCTGACTTCGAAAGATATCCGCTTCTCGCGTTCCAAACGCGCGCCGGTTACCTCAATTATGTCCACCGAACTGGTTACGGCCGATCCCGACACCAATCTGCGGCAGGCATACGACATTATGCAGAAGCATAAAATCGGCAAACTGCCCCTGCTTGACGAGAGCGGGAAACTGGTCGGTCTTTACAGTTATGCCGATGTCCGCCAGCTGATTGAAAACGAAGAACCGCTTTTTAACCGCGATGAAAAATACCGCCTGCGTGTCGCGGCCGGCGTCGGCCCCGGCGATTACGAACGCGCTGAAATTTTGAATCAGGAAGAGGTCGATGTCATTGTGGTCGATACGGCGCACGGCCATTCAAAAGGCGTCATCGACATGGTGGCGTGGGTGAAAAGCAAGTTTCCGCATATCGATGTGATCGGCGGAAATATTGCCACCGGCGAAGCCGCCCTCGCCCTCCGGGATGCGGGTGCGGACGCGGTTAAAGTCGGTATCGGCCCCGGTTCGATCTGTACCACCCGTGTGGTGGCCGGGGTCGGGATCCCGCAGATCTCCGCAATTTATGCCGCCGCCAGCGCGCTTAAGGGCGATATCCCGGTTGTGGCCGATGGCGGCGTCCGGAATTCCGGTGATATCGCCAAAGCACTGGTAGCCGGCGCCGACAGCGTTATGATGGGTTCCGTACTTGCCGGCACTGAAGAGAGCCCCGGTGAAAAAATTATTTATGAAGGCCGCCAGTTTGTCATTTATCGCGGCATGGGCAGCCTCGATGCCATGAAATCGCGCGAAGGCAGCCGCCAGCGTTACGGCCTTTCCGACGATGACGATCTGGTCCCGCAGGGGATCGAAGGAATGGTTCCGTTCGCCGGAACCGTGAACAAAGTGATGAAACAGTATTGCGGCGGCCTGCAGGCCAGCCTCGGCTACTGCGGAACCAAAACCATCCCCGAACTGAAAAAGAGCGGAAGATTTGTCCGGGTATCCCACGCCGGGGCCATCGAAGCGCACGCGCACGATATTAAAATCACCAAAGAAGCCCCGAACTATCGCCGGTAATTTGACCATGCTGAAAACCGCAAAACTCATCCTGCTCACACTGGCACTTTCGCTGGTGTCCGGCTGTACGCTATTAAAGGTCGTAACCGTTCCCGTCAAAGCCACCACCAAAGTGATTGGCGGAACGGCCGACATCATCGATTAGCCATGAAAACGGCGCTCATTCAAATGAACACGACGGTCGGTGCGCTGAAAAGAAACACCGACCTCATCATTTCAAAGGCAAACGAAGCCTATTCCGAAGGCGCGCGGCTGATCGTTTTTCCCGAACTCGCGGTTTCCGGATACCCCCCGGAAGACCTCATTTTAAAAGACCACTTCTGCGGCGACTGCAAAATACAGCTTGAGCGGCTGAAAAAAGAACTGCCGGAAGAAGCCTGCGTGCTGATCGGTTCTCCCGTCATCCGCAACCGGAAAAAATACAACGCCGCCCTCGTTTTCAATAAGGGTGAAATCGCCGGCGAATACCATAAAATGCTGCTGCCCAACTACGGCGTATTTGACGAAAAACGCCTCTTCGAACCCGGAACAGAGCCCTTTGTTTTCGACCTTGAAGACCGCACCTATGCCGTGCATATCTGCGAAGATTCGTGGGAACCCGAAGGCGCAGCCGCCGCTTCACTGGCCGGAAAAAACATCGACTGTTTAATCAACCTTTCCGCCTCCCCCTACCATCGCGGAAAACTGACCGACCGAATCAGCGTCCTTGCCCAAACCGCAAAGAAACTGAATGCGGAAATGCTTTACTGCAACCTCGTCGGCGGGCAGGACGAACTCGTATTTGACGGCGCCAGCATGGTTCTCTCCCCCGACGGAATCCGGCTCGCAGGGGCGAAACAATTTGTTGAAGACGTTCTGTATCACGAATCACACGCGGGTCACGGATCACGCAACGAACCTGCCCTGCCCGATTTGGAAGAGGTTTACGAAGCGCTCAAACTCGGACTCCGCGATTACGTCAATAAAATCGGGTTCAAACGGGTGGTTGTTGCTTTAAGCGGAGGGATCGATTCCGCGCTGGTTTTGGCCATAGCCGTTGATGCGCTGGGCAAAGAGCGCGTCGCATCCGTCACCATGCCGTCGCAATATTCCTCCTCCGGCACACTCGGTGATGCGCACGAAATGGCGGATATTCTCGGCATCGAATTTTACGAAATACCGATCAAAGGGCTGTACGACCAATTTGAGGGTGAACTTTCAAAGGTTTGGGGCGCTGATAAAAAACCGGGGTTGGCCGAAGAAAATTTACAGGCCCGTATCCGCGGAAACCTGATTATGGCCCTTTCCAACGAATACGGATGGCTGGTTTTAACAACCGGAAACAAATCCGAAATGGCAATGGGCTACTGCACCATCTACGGCGATATGGCCGGCGGATTCGCCGTCATTAAAGACGTCCCGAAAACCCTTGTATTCGATCTGTGCCGCTGGCGCAACGAACAGGGTGTTGTCATTCCGCCGAGCATCATCGAACGGCCGCCTTCCGCCGAACTCCGCGCGGATCAAAAAGACACCGATTCTTTGCCGCCGTACGAAGTGCTGGATCCGATTCTGAAAGATTATGTCGAAAATGATATGGGCATCGACGGGCTGACCGCAAAAGGCTACGACGAGGCGCTCGTCCGGCGGGTCGTCCACGCTGTCGAACTGAGCGAATACAAACGCCGCCAATCGCCGCCCGGCATAAAAATCACCCCGAAATCATTCGACCGCGACCGGCGCATGCCGATCACGAATCGCTATCGGAACTGAGCCAGCCCCGGCGTTGGCGACCACCCCGTTCGATGGATGAATTATCATCCTCTTCCGTGATCATTTTCTGCTCAGTCAGCGGGATCATCGTAATGGCGTTTCCGCGATTGATCGCCGGGCAGATATTTCGGCAGGCCCCGCATCCGCGGCACTTGCGCGGATTAATTTCCGGCAGCGGAATTCCATCTTTGCCTTCACCGACTTCAAACGCGTTGTAGCCGCAGAATTCGTCGCACGCCAAACACTCCTGCCGATCTTGCCAGGCCAGACAGGCCCCTCTTCGAATGCGGGCCGTTGCAATTTTCCGGTTCTGTTTATCTTCTTCACTCAGGAATCGGATCGCACCGGTTGGGCAGACGGTGGTGCAGATGTTGCAATACTGTTCACAATAGGCGCCGTCATGTTTATCAAAATTCAGTTCGGGCAAACACAATTCGGCCAGCCCGCCCTGTTTTCGCACCGTTAAAACACCGGTCGGGCAGACTTTTACACAGGCATAACAGCGCATACAGGTCGCCGCAAAATTATCCAGTGATTTTGCCCCGGGCGGCAGAATCGGCGGGTTTTCGGCGCGCACTTTCTGCTTAAATAAAAACGCCAATGGAACCCCCAGCCCCAATCCGGCCAGCATTTCCCGGCGGCTTTGGCTGATCGACTTTTCGGTGCGTACGCGCTTCACCTTCAGCTTCTCAACCAAATAGCCAAGCGGGCAGAGCTGCATGCACCAAATGTGCGGCTGAATAAAACTGAGCAGTAAAAAGAGCGGAATTAAAGCGCCGGGAACCCAGGCCATTAAATGCGCCGTACCCTGCCCGAGCACCCCGAAACGGGTGAACGTGGAAAGCGGATCGAGGAACAGAATCAGCGGCAGCCCGGCGATCGACGCAAAAACAGTGAACCAGAAAATAGTCCCGTTCAGTTTCCACGGCAGAATCCGCTTTTTGGCGCTGAACTGCGACGGAACGGAATAGATGGTTCCCAACGGGCAGATCCATCGGCAGAAAAACCGGCCTTTAAACAGGCACAGTAAAACCACCGCAATTGCCGGAAGACTCCAGACAGCAGAAACATACCAGACTTTGTGCGCAAGCGATGCAGAAACTGCGGCCAACGGACTCAGCGCAGGAATCCAGCGCGCCGCATGGTCGGGCAACGGTCCGCCGATAATGAAAAAAATACTGAGCCCAAGAATAAACAGGCGAACCGCCCAACGGATCGCCTGTTTATGTTTTGCGTAAAACCCTTCGTCACCCATATCAGCTGACTTCGATTTTGTGGATGTTCATTTGGTCTTTATCAATTACCCCGATTCCCATCTCTTCGGCAAACTTCAGGTACTTGATATCCGCAGGATTGTGGTCGAAAATCTC
>QKFE01000004.1 GCA_003252225.1 Kiritimatiellales bacterium
GTCCGTGGCGGTTTTTTCCTCTCCGTCATCTTTAATGAATGAGCCGCTCTGGATGTCGTCCAATTCTTTTTCCGCTTCCGCTTCGGCTAGTCTTTCGCTTAACGAAAGGGAAATAGTTTTGGTTTCATAGCGCTCTTTCAGCCGGTCGCGTTTTGACAGGAAGGCCTTGAATTCCTCGTTCACTGACAGGCGGTCGTTTGACTGGGCGGCCAACAGGGGAATGTATTCGGCATAGCCTTCACGTTCGCGGTACATGGCCGGGCGGACTTCATCCCACGGCAGCGCGTGTTCCAGCGTTTCTTCTCCGAGATCCATCACGTCGAGATAGGAGGGGATAATGATGTCGGGCGTTACGCCCTTAAGCTGTGTGGAGCTGCCGTTGATGCGGTAAAAGCCGGAGGTGGTAATTTTAAGGGAGCCTTTTTTGTTGCCCAGCGGCATGAGCTGCTGAACGGTGCCTTTTCCGTGTGTGCGTTCGTCGCCGACAATGATGGCGCGTTTGTAATCCTGCAGTGCGGCCGCGAGAATTTCGGAGGCGGAAGCGCTGAGGCGGTTGACCAGCACAATCATGGGGCCTTCGTAATCGACTTCGGGGTCGATATCGGGAAGCACCTGTACGCCTTTGCGTTCTTTGACCTGAACAACGGGGCCGGAGGGAATAAACATGCCGGCGGTTTCGATGGATTCAACCAGCGAGCCGCCGCCGTTATTGCGCAGGTCGAGAATAAGTCCTTCGATGCCTTCGCGCATCAGTTCGTGCACCAACCGGCGGACATCCGTGGATGCCCGGCGGGCGTCTTTTGCGTCACCGGCTTTAAAGTCGGCATAAAAATCGGGCAGGGTGATCACGCCGAGGCGGCGGGTTTTTCCGTCGCTCAGTTTGATTTCTTTGACTTCGCTGGATGCGGCCTGATCTTCAAGTTTCACCTCTTCGCGGATCAGGTCGATTTTTTTGGTGCGGTTTCCGGAACGGTCGGATGCGGGGATGATGGTGAGCACCACTTTGGTGTCGATTTCGCCGCGAATGAGGCGGACGGATTTATAAAGGGGCCAGTGCAGAATACTGACAGGTTCTTCGTTGCCTTGCGCAACGGCAATGATTTTATCGCCTGCTTTGAGCCGCCCGTCTTTATCCGCCGGTCCGCCGGGAATGAGCTGCACAATTTTTGCGGCGCCGTCTTCGGGGCGGAGCATGGCGCCGATGCCGACGAGTGAAAGCTTCATGTTGATGTCGAAATCTTCGACACTGCTGGGCGACATGTAATCGGAGTGGGGGTCGTACACCTGCGAAAAGGAGGTCAAATAGCGCTGGAGAATCATCTCTTCGTCGAACGATTCCATCGTCATTTGAAACTGTTTGTAGCGTTCGATGATGTATTCTTCCGGAGTGAGATCGGCCAGTTCGGCCTCTTCGTTGTAACTTTCGTCGATTTCGGCGATGTCGTTGGTTGCGGTGTTTCCGGCGGATTGGACGGTATTTGTGCCGGATTCTTCGTCGGCATAAACCTGCTGTGAAACCAGCCGGGCGACATATTCATTTTTAATCCGTTTGCGCCAGAGTTCATCCCATTCCTGCCGGTTTTTAGCATAGGGGGCCTCTTTTCGATCCCAGAGGAACTCTTCATCGATTTCGAGATCAAAGCCTTCTTTCAGCAGTGTTTCGATGAATTCCATCCGGTCGTTCATCCGTTCCATCAGAATATTGTAGGCATTGCGCGCAAAATCAATTTCGCCTTTACGGAGCTGTTTGTGTAGGTCGGGAGCCTCTTTTTGAAACTGGTCGATGTCGGATTGGAGGTAGTAACAGCGGGCGGGATCGAGCTGGGAAATGAAGAGTTCGAAGGCGTTGGTTGAAATATAGGTGTCGAGCGGCAGCTGGTTCCAGTGGAAAACGGGCAGGGAATAGGCGACGGTTCGGGTGATTTTTTTAACGTCCAGTTCGCTTTTTCCCAGTTCGGCGTAACCCGGCAGGGAAATCAATAACAGGGAAAGGGCCGCAATCGTGGTTCTTAGTCTCATATTTTTCCTTCTAGTCGCGAGTTAGGGAGTGACACCATATCGGGTGCCCTCGGTCAAAACAAGTCCGGTTTCCGGCGCTTTTCGCCGTTATTTGCTTTAAACCCCGGTTCCAAAATCGGTAGTTTCCTCCGCTCTAACCGATCAAACAGGAGTATTTTCAATGACAGTCAAATTAACCGAACGTTCAGAATGGAAAGCGCTCGAAGCCCACTTTGAGAGCATAAAGGATACCCACCTGCGGGATTTGTTCGCCGATAAAAAACGCGCGGGCGCCTTCACCCTTAAAGCCGGCGACCTGCTGCTCGACTATTCCAAAAACCGCATCACCGCCGAAACCAAGGAAAAACTGGTTGCTCTGGCCGAGTCCGCTGACTTGAAAAAATGGATTGATGCCATGTTTTCCGGCGAGAAAATCAACGCCACCGAAAACCGCGCCGTATTGCACGTTGCGCTGCGTTCCCCGAAAACCGCGGTGATTGAAGTCGATGGTGAAAATGTAATTCCGGCGGTACACGCCGTGCTCGACCAAATGGAGGCCTTTTCCGAAAAAATCCGTTCCGGTGAATGGCTCGGCTATACCGGCAAACCGATCAAAAACGTGGTGAATATCGGTATCGGCGGTTCCGATCTCGGCCCGGTGATGGCCTACGAAGCGCTGAAGTGCTACACGCAGCGCGATTTAAATATCCTGTTTGTCTCCAATGTCGATGGCACGCATATCGCTGAAACCCTGCGCGGGCTCGACGCCGAAGAGACCCTTTTCATTGTCGCCTCCAAAACCTTCACCACGCAGGAAACGATGACCAATGCCCATTCCGCGCGCGACTGGTGTCTGAAATCCCTGAAAGATAAAGCGGCAATTGCTAAACATTTCGTCGCCCTTTCCACCAATGCGGCCGCCGTTTCCGAATTCGGGATCGACACCGCCAATATGTTTGAATTCTGGGACTGGGTCGGCGGCCGCTATTCGCTCACTTCCGCCATCGGCCTGCCGCTGATGATCGCCATCGGGCCGGACAACTACCGCGTTCTGCTCGCCGGTTACCATAAAATGGACACCCATTTCCGCACCGCGCCGTTTGCCGAAAATATGCCCGTCATCCTCGCGCTGCTCGGCATTTGGTATAACAACTTTTTCGGTGCCGAATCGCAGGCCATTCTGCCGTACGATCAATACCTCTCCCGTTTCGCCGCCTATTTCCAGCAGGGCGATATGGAATCCAACGGCAAATATGTCACCCGTTCCGGCGAAAAAGTGGAATGGCAGACCGGCCCGATCATTTGGGGCGAACCCGGCACCAACGGCCAGCACGCGTTTTATCAGCTGATTCATCAGGGCACCAAGCTGATCCCGTGCGATTTTATCGGCTTCTGCAGATCGCAGAACCCGATCGGCGACCACCACGTCAAACTGATGGCCAACTTCTTCGCCCAAACTGAAGCACTGGCATTTGGCAAAACAAAAGAAGCCCTCGAAGCCGAAGGCGTACCCGCCGAACTCATTCCGCACAAAACCTTCGAAGGAAACCGCCCGACCAACACGATTATGGCCGAAAAACTGACGCCGTCCGTACTCGGTCAATTGGTCGCTCTTTACGAACATAAAATCTTCGTGCAGGGCATTATCTGGGACATTTACTCCTTCGATCAGTGGGGCGTGGAACTCGGTAAAATTCTGGCAAAAGCCATTCTGCCGGAACTCGAATCCGACAGCCCGCTGGCGCACGATGCCTCAACCAACGCGCTCATTGAGTTCTTCCGGGCGCATAAATGAAATGGGTCGGCGGCTCTCAGTCAGAGCCGATGAGCGTTTCTGAAAATCGCCGCTGCGATTCAAGAAAGCGGGGCCTCGACTCCGCTTTTTTGACATCTGCACCGTGATAATATCGTTTGATATTATTTGACGCGCTGTGATCAATTGATGCTATCAGTTCCCCATGAATTGAGCGCGAAGACGGAGGTGTATCATGAAAGACAGCGGAAAAGGGCCGTCAGAACCGCCGGTTGATGCCGACGGCGAAGGGGTGCAGAAAAAGACCGATGAAAAGGAGTGCCTGTGCGAAACCCTCTGTTATTCGCGGTTGTGCGAGAACAGGAAGGATTGCACGGCGGAGCCGAATCCGGACGAATGACCGGCGGTTCTACTTTGCCAGTTTAATGGCGAGATCGACCGCCTCTTCCGCGCTTCCGGCCGAGTGAATTCCGGGATCCGGCTGGCCGTCTTTTGAAACCGACCACGTGTGCAGACCCACAACCGGAACGCCGAGCCGCAGCGCAAAGGCGATTTCCGAAAGGGTGCCGTATGCGCCGTGTACCGCAATCACCGCATCGCACGAACGAACCAAAACCGCATTCCGGTACGCGCCGAGATCGGTCGGAATTGCAAGGTCGATAAATTCATTCGCATCTGTTTTATCCGCTCCGGGCAGGATGCCGACGGTTTGCCCTCCGGCAGATTTCGCCCCCTTTGCCGCCGCTTCCATCATTCCGCCGAGTCCGCCGCAAAATAGAACCGCCCCGGCTTTTGCGATTTTACGGCCAACTTTCAGTCCCAATTCATACTGCTCAACCGTCGTTGTATTCGGCCCTAAAACACCGATATGCACTTTCATAAACTGCTCCCGTTTTTATCCGCCGGAAAAGTATCACGGTTTGCGCTCTTTTAAATCAGTAAAACCGCGCTACTATTCCGCCCGTTGAAATCAAAACCGAGGTTGAAATGATAAAGCATATTGTGATGTGGAAATTTAAGGATGAAGTCGCCAAATCGGCCAAACTGGAAATGAAGCGGCGGCTCGAATCGCTCAAAGGCGTTGTGCCCTCTTTGGTCGATATTGAAATCGGGCTGAACTGCATCCAAAGCCCGGCGGCCAAAGATATGGTGCTCTACTCCGAATTCGCGTCAATCGAAGACCTCGCGGCTTATGCAAACCACCCGGAACATTTGAAAGTGGTCGAATTCGTGAAACCGCTCGTCTGCGAACGCCACGTCGTTGATTACGAATTATAAACCAACCACGAAATACACTAAAAACACGAAAATTAGTCCTGTTTAGATTTAGTGTATTTGGTGTATTTCGTGGTTCATCTTTCATGAAAAAGAGTAACATCGTTTTGATTGGAATGCCGGCGAGCGGAAAAAGCACGCTGGGGGTTCAGCTCGCCAAATGGCTTTCGATGGGATTCATCGATACCGACCTGCTGGTGCAGGCCCGCGCCGGCGAAAGTATGCAGGCCTTCCAAAACGCAAACGGACTGGACGCCTACCAAAATCTCGAATGCGATACGGTGAAATCGGTCGTCTGCGAAAACTGCGTCATTGCCACCGGCGGCAGCGCCGTCTATTGCGACGCGGCGATGGCGCATTTAAAATCGATCGCAACCATCATTTACCTCGACGTTCCGCTCGATGAAATCAGGCAGCGCATCGGCGACTACTCGGAACGCGGCGTTGTCATTAAACCCGGAATGACCTTCGACGACCTGTTTTCCGAACGGCAACCGCTATATGAAAAACATGCAGATCACATCATTCACTGCGGAGGAAAACCGCAGGCGGAACTTTTGGATGAGATCTGCGTTCTGCTGAACGGGTAAGCCGCAAAAACAGCCTGCTTTTTTTTTCGGCCACTC
>QKFE01000305.1 GCA_003252225.1 Kiritimatiellales bacterium
TTTGCGGCGGAAAAGCGCGGAACATTCACCCCGTTCGGCAGATAAAATACCGCCTTATCCGGATGCCGCCGTTTCACCTCCTCAAATTCCGCCCGGCCGACGCAGATCACCGCATCCGCATCGTTGAGCACGTTTCGCGAACCGAACAGCCACCCGAAAAACTTTCCCCATTCCGCTTTCCCCTTAAAAGGTTCAGCCATTTTTTCGGCCTGTATTTCCGGCAGCGTGTAGTAGCCGCCGTGCAGGGAAACGACGTACGGAATACCCCGAAGTTTTGCTGCCGTCCGCGCCATTCCGCCGAGCCGGTGCTGAACATGGGTGTGAATTACGGACACATTTTTTTCCCGCAGCAGCCCGAAAAACAGCGGCAGCGAAAGCGGGCTTCCGCCCTTTAATTTCAGCTTTTCTTTGGCCTCCGTCGACAGACCGATCCACGGGAAAACATAGGGGTGGCGGATAACCGGAACAGCGCCGATCCGGCCTTTTCCGGCGGTTTCGAACATATCGGTGCAATGAACCGGGCTTTCAATTCCCCGGCGGATCAGCTCTTCCGAAATATTGAACACAACGCATTCCGTCCCGCCCCACCGCTGAGGCGAAACACGGCGCATCACATGGGCCACTTTTGTGATTCCGGACATAACGGGGCACAGCCTACAACCATTCCAATACTCCTGAAAAGTCCAACGTATTCCGCCCCATGTTTTTATTTACCGCCCCGCTGGCAACCCATATAGTTTTAAGCGAAAAAGTGATTATGAAAATTACCCCTCACAGCCTGATTTCACTAACCGTCCAGTTGCTTCTTTCCGTTCCTGTTTTTGCGGCCCCCCTGAATGAACGCGAAACGAACTATTTAAGACAAAAGGGCGAAATTGTTTTTGTTTCTCAGCCCGAACACGCGCCGTTCGAATATATCCACAAAGAAAACCTCACCGGAATGAACGTGGAACTGGTTCAGTGGATGGCCGCCGATATGGGCTTTAAGGCCCGGTTTGAAATCGCCCCGCTGGAACAGGCGCTGAACATGGTGCAGGATGGAAAAGCCGACGTGGTGACCAGCCTCTTTTATTCCGAACACCGCGACCGCACCTTTGATTTCAGCGAAACCATCAAACAGAGCCCGGTATCCCTGTTTGTCCGCAGCGACCGCGGCGACATTGCATCGATCAGCGATCTCGAGGGCAAAAAAGTCGCCATCATGGCTTCCGGGCGCGCGCTCGAACATCTGCAGAAAAACAATATCGGGTGCGAAATTAAATTTGTCGCCGCAGTCAAAGACAGCATCAAACTGGTGACTTCCGGCGAAGTCGATGCGATGATCGGCGATGAGCTGATCGTTCAGCATTATCTGTATGCGACCGGCCTTGGTGACTTAAAAATTGTCGGCGATCCCCTTTTTACGGCGCGGCTGTGCATGGCGGTAAACGAGGGCAACGAACCGCTGCTGGAAATCCTCAACAAAGGGATTGCCTATGCCCAGAAAAGCGGGATTCTTTATAAAATTCACTCCAAATGGCTCGGCGCGGAATACTCCAAAAGCTCGCTGCCTGCCGGGCCGGTTCTGCTGATTATCTCCATTGTACTGGTTGCCGGCCTGCTGATTATCGGCGTCATCCTGTACTGGAACCGACAGCTTTCGCGCAAAGTCGCCGAACGGACCGCCCAATATGCCAACAGCGAAGAACGCCTGCGGCAGATTTTCGAAAATTCCCCCGATGCCGTGTTCGTGATCGAACGATCCGGCCAGATTACCACCGTTAACGCCCGCGCCTGCGAACTGCTCAAAATGAAAAAGAGCGCTTTGTTGAGCAAAAAGATTCACGACCTCGTTCCGAAGGAATACCGCGACGAAGTTGAATCCAATATACAGCTCTGGTTCGGCGGGAAACTCAAACAGTGCGAAGGCATCAGTATGACGGCCGACGGCGAAATCACCCCGACCGAAATGACCGGCACCCTCCAGCGTATTGACGGCAAAGAGGTGCTCCAGCTGCACGTGCGCGACAATACCGTGCGGAAAGAAGCTGAAGAAAAACTCCGCGATGCCATGAATATGTCCGAAGAGGCCCGTAAAATGGCTGAACAATCCAAGGAAATGGCCGAAACCGCCAGCCAGGCCAAAAGCGAATTTCTGGCAAACATGAGCCACGAAATCCGCACCCCGCTCAACGGAATGGTCGGTATGGCCCAGCTGCTCGTCGACACCCCCCTGACCGACGAACAGCACAACTGCGTCGAAACCATCCAGCAATCCACCAACGGCCTGCTCCGCATTATCAACCATGTGCTCGATATTTCCAAAATTGAAGCCGGGCAGATGGATATCCGCAAATCCCCCGTCGACCTGCGGAAACTCTGCGAAAAAATCAACGATATGTTCCAGCCTCAAGCTGAGCAGGCCGGGCTGACCTTTAAATACGAATGCCTGTACTCCGTCCCCCCCTATGTGGTCGGCGACGAAGGTCTGCTCGAACAGGTGCTGACCAACCTCATCAGCAATGCGCTGAAATTCACCCACAAAGGTTCCGTCTCCCTCAACGTTGAATGCCTCCCCTACGGAGAAAAAGCCTCCGAAATCTTCTTTCAGGTCATCGATACCGGCATCGGCATGAGCAAAGAACAGCAGGAAACCATCTTCGAAAAATTTACCCAGGCTGACAGCTCCGCCAAACGCATGTATGGCGGCACCGGGCTCGGCCTCGCCATCAGCAGGCAGCTCATTGAACTCATGGGCGGAAAAATCGGGGTATTCAGCGCATTGGGCAAAGGCTCCACCTTCTTCTTCAACCTCAACATGCCCGAATCCACTCCCCCGAAGGAAGAGCAGGAAACTGAAGGAGAAATGCCGAAAACACAGATTCGCCCCGATGTTAAAGTGCTGCTGGTCGAAGATAACCGCGTAAACCAGAAAGTCGCCATCGCCATCCTCAAAAGAGCAGGATGCGAAGTGGTGGCAGTGAATAACGGACAGGACGCCGTGCAACAGATTCGCAAGGCAAAATATGACCTCATCCTGATGGACTGCCAAATGCCGGTCATGGACGGATTCGAAGCCACCGCAAAAATACGCTCCATGTCCAAACCCATCTGCGACATCCCGATCATCGCCATCACCGCCCACGCCATGAATGACGATAAACAAAAGTGCATCGAAGGCGGCATGACCGATTACATTCCCAAACCCGTCAGCCGACAGGCGCTCATCGACATCATCAACAAATACACCTGAAATGCCGCCATTCTGGGAAACCAAAAAACTCCATGAAATGAACGCCGCCGAATGGGAAGCCCTGTGCGACGGCTGCGCCAAATGCTGTGTGCACAAACTTGAAGTCGAAGAGACCGGCGAAATATTTTATACCTGCGTCGCCTGCCGCCTGCTCGACGTCAACACCTGCCGCTGCACCAACTATGCAAACCGGCACAAACTCGTCCCCGAATGCGCACACTTATCCGCCGATCGCCCCGAATATTTCAAATGGATGCCCGAAACCTGTGCGTATCGGCTGACTTACGAAGGCGCCCCGCTTCCCGCATGGCACCCGTTAATCACCGGCAATCCCGCCTCCGTCCACGCCCACGGCGCCTCCGCCAAAAAGAAACTCATCCCCGAATTCCTCGCCGACGAAAAACACCTCGAAAAATATATCGTGAACTGAAACGTGGCCGGAAAAAATCACGACTCAATCATTACTCTTCATGAAATCCCGTACTCATTCAATTTCCGGTGCAGCGTCCGGCGGCTGATTCCGAGCTTTTCGGCGGCCTTTGTCCGATTCCCCCCGGTTTTATCCAACGCTTGAATAATCATCCGCTTTTCCATTTCATCGACCGTCAGTTCGGCATCAATTTTCACTTCACCGCCGCCGGATGCTTTTTCACGGACTTGCGCGGGAATGTCGGCGATATCCAGTATTTTCCCGCGCGCCAAAACCACCATCCGCTCAACAAGATTCCGCAGTTCGCGAATATTTCCCGGCCAATCATACGCCGAAAGCATCTCATAAGCCGCCGATGAAAACCCTTCAATCTGCTTTCCGTTCTCCTCATTAAAAACAGACAGATAATGGTTGAGCAAAAGCAGGATATCATCCTGCCGTTCGCGCAAAGGCGGCAGTGTGATCACAACGACATACAGGCGGTAAAACAGGTCTTCGCGGAAATCCCCCTTATCTACCATATTTTTCAAATCGCGGTTGGTCGCAGCAATCAGCCGGGTATCCACATCGACCGGCGTATCGCCGCCAACCCGCTCAATCGCCCGCTCTTCAAGCGCCCTCAAAATTTTCACCTGAACCGAAGCATCGATTTCAGAAATTTCATCGAGAAACAAAGAGCCGCCATCCGCCTTTTCAAACCGCCCGATCCGCCGCTCCATCGCCCCGGTAAACGCCCCCTTTTCATGGCCGAACAGTTCACTCTCCAAAAGATTCTGCGACAGCGCCGCGCAATGAACCGCCACAAAAGGCCCCTTATTCCGGGGACTCAGCTGATGAATCGCCTTTGCCACCAGCTCTTTACCCGTTCCGCTTTCGCCCTGTATCAAAACCGTTGCGCGCGAACTGGCGACCTGCCGAATCGTGTCGAAAACCTCCTGCATGGCCGGAGATCGGCCGATGATATTTTCCAGCCCGTATTTATTATCGAGCTGTATTTTCAGCTGCTCATTTTCCAGCTCTATTTTTTTCGCCTTTAAAATCCGCGCAAGTACCAGCTCCAGCTTATCGAGGTTAATCGGCTTCGTCATGAAATCCGTCGCCCCCTGCTTCATCGCCTCAACCGCCAATTCAACATCGCCGTAAGCCGTCAGAATAATCACCGTCAGTTCCGGATTATTCGCCAGCGCCCGCTGCATCAGGGTGATGCCGTCCATGCCCGGCATGCGGACATCGCTGAGCATTACATCAACATTCTGGCTTCCCAGCACCTCCAGCGCCGACGTTCCGTTCTCCGCGGCAAATACCCGGTAATCGCGCCGCAGCGCCCGCACCAGCCCGTCGCGCGCACTCTTTTCGTCGTCTACAATTAACACAATAGGTTTACTCATATCGGCATATCCTTTTTAACGCAAAGACCGCAAAGCTTCCCAAATTCTGTACTTAGCGTTCTTTGCGACCTTCTGTTAAAACCCTTCCTTCTCAGGAGCCTCCAGAAGATTGAGCCGCGCGTCTTCACGCGGGAACCTCAACGTCATTCTGGTTCCGCGGCCGGGTTCGGAATTGATCTCAATTTCGCCGCCGTGGTCGCGCATAATCCGCTGGACGATCATCATGCCCAGGCCGGTGCCTTCGGGTTTTGTGGTGTGGTACGGCTCATAAATGGCACCAAGTTTTTCCGGGTCAATTCCGCTGCCGTTATCTTCAACCGCAACGCTTACAAACCGATCCGAAAGCTGGGTTTCTATTTTCAGAATCCCGCCATCCTCCATCGCCTGCAGCGCATTTTTTATGACATTGAAAAAGACCTGTTTGACCTGGGTTTCATCGACCAGCACCTTGGGGATCTCATTGGGAAAATCCGTTTCCACCAGCATACGCCGATCCCGGATTTCATGTTTCATCACATCCAGTGTCTCCTGAACCAACACCGCTAACTGATGGCGTTTGCGGTCGGGCATGGAAGG
>QKFE01000320.1 GCA_003252225.1 Kiritimatiellales bacterium
CTTCTGGATTTTCGGCCTTCGGATCCAGTCGGTGTAATTGAGTTCACTGCTGAGGGAAATGTCTTCGGCAATGATCAGTTTGAGTTTGTTGATCATGTTTTCGTCTTCGATGAGCACGGTGGTTTCATAATTGAGTTCGAGGCTGCGGACATCCAGATTTGCGGTTCCGACGAGGGCGACGGCGTCATCAACTACAATGGCTTTGGCGTGAATGAAGGGCGGTTTGCGGTGGTAGATGCGGACGCCGGCAAGCAGCAGCTCTTCGTATAGCGCGCGCGAGGCCATTCCGGCATAATGGTGGTTGTTTTTTTCGGGGACAATCAGGCAGACATCGACGCCGCGCCGGGCGGCGGAACGGAGGGCGGTTCGGATTTCGGGGGTCGGAACAAAATAGGGGGTTACCACCTGAATCTGTTTTTTGGCGAGGACGAGCAGGTTGAATATGGTTTCGCCGAGCAGTTCCGGAAAGGCCGACGGGCCGCTGTCGATAATGCGTGCTTTGGCTTCGCCGATCCGGTCGAGTTTCGGGAAATGGCCGGGGTTCAGCAGGGTGTGAATGGGTTCTTCGGTCATGAAAAACCAGTCGCGGAAAAAGGAGTATTGGAATTCATGAACGAGCGGGCCTTCGACTCTAAAATGGTAGTCGCGGATTGCTTTGCTTTCTCGGGTGGTGATGTTTTCGCCGGCAATATTCACGCCTCCGAAAAAAGCGGTTCTGCCGTCAACAACCAGTATTTTGCGGTGGTTGCGCAGGTTGATCTGAAACTGGCGCTTAAGCGGGTTGGCCTGTGTCCATCCGCGGATTTCAAATCCGGGGATATTTTTATACTGCCGGAACAGGCCGCCGAGATAGGCGTGCGTTGAGCCGAAGGTGTCGAAGAGCAGCCGTATTTTGATCCCTTCTTCGGCTTTGCTTTTCAGTGCGTCGAGAAAGAGTTTCCCCGTGTCGTCGCGGTAAATAATAAAGCTTTGGAGGTGGATGTGTTCTTTTGCGGTGCGGATGGCCTGCAGCATGGCGGGGTAGGCTTCATCGCCGCCGACCAGCGGCTCAATCCGATTGCCGTCCAGCAGGGGGTGATCCGGAATCAGCACATCGATCGCGGCGTTGAGTTTGCGGGTTAACGGGTTTGCGAGTTCGGCGTGTTTTGTGCGGTGGTCGAAGTGCCAGGCAACAAACGGATCCGCTCCTTCGTGGTGCTGTTCGCGGTGGTGCTGCATCAGTTGGTTGACCGCCCGTTTTGCGAGGCCTTTTCCGGGTACGCGATCGACGCCGAAAGAGAGGTAGAGCAGGGGGCCGAAAAGCGGGAACGACCACGCGACGAATATCCAGAGAATCGTGGCGCCGGCGTTCCGGCGGCGTTGCAGCGCATGCAGTGTTACGCCGATAAATGACAGCAGATGGAGTGCTGTGCCGATGAGCCAGAATGTGGAGTTAAATTCCTGTTCCATGGTTTGAGGCTATCCGGGCGGGCGAAGAAATAACAGGCTAAAATAGTTTCGCAGTGTTGTCATCTGCGGGGAAGGGAGTACATTCATCTTATGAGATTTCTGCTGTATAATATGTGCTACGCAACCCACGGCAATCAAAAGCGGTTTCCGCTGCTTGGACTGCTCGGAAAAACGCACGACCATCTGGATGAAATTATCGAATTTATCGGCGGGATTGACCCCGATGTTATGGGACTGGTGGAGGTCGATGCCGGTTCGTACCGTTCCGGCCGTAACAGCCAGGTCGAAAAAATCGCGGAACGGCTGGGGCATTTCCATTCATATAAATCGAAATATGCGGTGGACTCGCGCTGGCAGCGTATTCCCGTTTACAACAAGCAGGGAAACGCCTTTCTCGCCAAGGATGCGATCCTCGGCGAAAAGCACCACTATTTTGAACAGGGGATGAAAAAGCTGGTGATGGAACTGGAGCTCGAAAAGGTCACCTTTTTTCTCGTGCATCTCGCGCTGGGGTTTCGCGCGCGGCAGGCGCAGATTCTGCATCTTTACCACATGATTAAAGAGACGGATCGCCCTTATATTGTCGCAGGCGATTTCAACGCGTTCACCGGCGAGAAGGAGATTCAGCTGCTGCTGGCGGCGAGCAATCTTAAAAATGCAGACCGGCATATGCAGCCCTCTTTCCCAAGCCGCAATCCGCGCAAGCATCTCGACTTTATTCTGCACAGCCCGGAAATTGAAATCACCCGTTTTGAAATGCCGCGCGTACAGCTTTCTGACCATTTGCCGCTGGTTGTTGATTTTGAAATAGGGGAGTCGAAATGTCCTTAATGAGGAAAATGTATGAATGAATTTCTGGTTGGAATGGTCGCCGCGCTGGTTGCCGTCGGCGCATTATGGGTTTGGTTCAAGGCCCGGAAGAATAAGCCGGCAAAAGAGATTCGTATTTTTTCCAGCATCGAAAAACTGCGGGCGATCGGGCAGCTTTCGGTTTATAAAGTGCTGACCAAAGAGATCGTCACCGAAACCGACCACACCTGGGGCGAATTCGGCACCCGCTATTTGAGCTGGGTTTTGAGCGGTAAAAAAATGGCGATGATTTTTGAGTTCGAAATCGATTTCCGCTTCAACCTGCAAAGCCCGCTTTTTGAGATTAAGGAATCCGGCGAATCCGCCTATTTCATCACCATGCCGCCGTGCGATTACGAAGTGCATATCCGCGATATTCGCTTTTACGACGAACAGGGATCCAAACTCCTACCGTGGCTGCTGCCCGATCTGCTGAACGGTTTTATCAGCGGCGGATTTAAGGAAGATGATAAAAACCGGCTGGTGGATGCGGCCAAACGCCACGCCGAAAAACAGGCGCTTGAACTGATAAACAACATCCAATCCGAAGTGCAGAAGTCGGCCAAATCAACCCTCGAATCGATCAGCCGGGCTTTTGGTGCAAGCGATGTTCAGTTTAAATTCACCACGCCGGAAGCCACCGAAGTTCAAGTCGCCGTTTCGGCAAAAATCGCATCCTAATAGGCATCGCTCGAAACGCCGCCTTCGAGCACGGTTCGGGTTGCGCCGATACCGAGGCGGGTTGCGCCCTGTTCGAGATAAGCGACGGCCTGTTCCCATGTGCGGATACCGCCGGATGCTTTTATCCCGATCTGCCCGCCGACGGTTTTCACCATTATACCGATAATTTCCGGGGTGGCGGAGGAGGGGCCGAAACCGGTCGATGTTTTGACATAATCGGCCCCGGCCTTCAGCGTTATTTCACAGGCTTCGGCAACCTGATCCAGTGTCAGAAAACAGCTTTCCTGAATTACTTTGAGCGCGACGTTTGCCGCATGTGCGGTTTCGGCAACGGCTTTGATGTCGTTCAATACATAGTCAAAATTACCCGAAAGAAACTGCCCGATGTTCATCACCATGTCGATTTCCTGTACGCCGTCGGCAATCGCCTGTTGAGCTTGGAATACTTTTGCCGGGGTGGTATCCGCGCCGTGGGGAAAACTTAAAACGGTCGAAACCATTACCGGCGAACCGGCCAACAGCCCGGCGGCCAGCCGGACGTCGGACGGACGAACGCAAATGCTTGCTGTTCCATATTTGCGGCACAGTTCAATGTTTTCCAGCAGATCCGCTTCTGTCTGCTCCGGCTTTAATACGGCGTGGTCGATTGTTGAGGCCACTTCGGCGATGGTGTACTTTTTCATTGGGGTTCCTTTCGGCGCACATCTAAAAAAAGCCGCCCGGTTTCTCGGGCGGCTTTGGGCTGAAATAGCAGACAGGTTAGTTCGCCTGTTTTTCGATCAGCTGTTTCATGTATTCCACATCGGCAGCCGACAGTGCGGAAAAGTCGATATCGGCCGTGGTTCCGCTCTTTTCATTTTTAACGGTGACGGTTTTCTTTTTGACGTCGTGGCTGACATAAATACCGCGGAATTTGATCTCGGTGCCCTTCATGTTGACGGTCCACTCGCGATACGCGATCGCATTCGGATCTTCTTTTTCGTCCTCAACAACAACCAGACCAACCTCTTTTTTCTCCGTTTCGCCGGCCGCCGCTTTTTCTTCTTCCTTTTTCGGAACGGGGATGAATTTGGTGGGTACGCCGTCGATGGTGAAGCGCTGTTTGCTCAGGTCGCCTCCTTTTATGGGAATGACGTAGTGGATAGTGCCGCCGTCGGCATCCGTTCCCCCGGAATTCAGCAGGACTTCACTTTCGCCGTAATCGACCGGTTCAAAATTAGTCGGGATATATCCGAGATAGGCCGGCGTGTTGTCGAAAATCAGAATACGGTATCCGCCCTCTTTCAGGGCACCGTTCCATATATGCAGGAAGGAATCTCCGGCTTCGATCGTCCCTACTTTATAGACTTTTATCCGTTCAGGATTGTGGTCGCCTCCGACCTCTTCCAGCATTTTCAGAACTTCATTCTTATTTTTAGGCTGGTTTTTCTTTTCCCCAGCCCATGTGCTGGAGGCAACTCCCAGAGTCAGTGCAGCAGTTACAGCGATTGCGAGTGTCTTTTTCATTTTTTCCCCTCTCCATATTTCGGTTGCAAGAGTCGTTAATGTCCGGCTAAGCCAAGATGGTTATATAAATAGAGGGTTTTAAACCGCTCCGCCATGTTTTTCCTCGTTTTTTTAACGTTCTGGAAATTGCGGATGGTGTTTAAAATCGGCTTGGCAGGGGGTGGGGTGTTCTGCATAATGCGCGGCCTTTTTGAAGTTTACAACGTAAGGACAGACCAATATGTACAATGCATCTGATTTGAAAAAAGGCCTGAAAATCGAGATCGACGGTGATCCCTGTATGATCACCAATTTCGAGTTTTCCAAACCCGGGAAAGGGCAGGCGCTTTACCGCTGCAAAATCAAAAACCTCGTTACGGGCAACACGTTTGATAAAACCTACCGCTCCGCTGATAAGGTTAACCGCTGCGCTCTGATTTCGCGCGATTTCACCTTCTCTTATATCGACGGCGAAGAGTTTGTCTTTTCCGATAATGAAACCTTTGAAGAGTCCCGCCTGAATGATGAGCTGCTGGGCGATCTGAAAAACTTCATCGTTGACGATATGCAGGTGGAAATCCTGTTCCATAACGACCGGGCGCTGGACATCACGCTGCCCAATTTTGTCGAAATGGTCATCGCCGAAACGGAACCGGGTGCGCGCGGCGACACCGCCACCAACGTAATGAAACCCGCCAAGCTCGGAAACGGCTACGAAATCAATGTGCCGATCTTCATTAATGAAGGCGACACAATCCGCATCGACACCCGTACCGGCGCGTATTCGGACCGTGTTTCGAAAGGGTAAAATGCCGTTCGACAGCATAGTGCTGAGAGACGCCGTGATGCGCCGCATCAGGGCGTTTTTTTATGATCGCGGTTATGTTGAGGTGGAAACGCCCATCCGCATTCCGACGCCTTGCATGGAACTGCATATCGATGCGGAACCCAGCGGCGACTGCTATCTGCGTACCTCACCCGAAATTTACCACAAACAGCTGCTGGCTGCCGGGCATGAACGTATTTTTGAAATCGGAAAATGTTTTCGTAAGGGTGAAATCGGGCCGCTTCACAACCCCGAATACACCATGCTCGAATGGTACTGCGCCCATACCGATTACATCGGTGTTCTCGAAGAAACCAAAACACTCATTC
>QKFE01000162.1 GCA_003252225.1 Kiritimatiellales bacterium
ATGGTGACTTTCTTATTTTGCCCGGTAATTGTGCTTACGCCGAAAAGGTCGCTGTTGTTCATTACAACCGCGCCGTTGTCCAGCCAGTTGAACCCGGTCTGCCCGGCATTCAGGCTTGAATCGGTCACCTCCAGCGTGCCGGCCAGATTAAAGTCACCGCTATTGTTAATGACGAGATTTCCGGTTTTAACCACCGCGCCGTTTGAAACGGCAAACAGGGCGGTATCGCCGACATAAATATTTTCCGCATCGACAACCGAACCGTTCCCCGCCGCGATTTCCGCACCGGCGACAAATAAGCCGCCGCCCGCCGGGGCATTCGTCGCGCCCGGCCCGACCAGCACATATGCGCCGTTGGAAACCGTCAGCGAATTGCCCGAACCGGAAGCGGCCAGCACATCGTTCGTGATCCGGTACAGGCCGAGATAGAGGCTGCCCCGGTTGGTCCAAACGGAGCCTGCATCGGAAACCAAAACGGAGTTGTTTTTGCCCGTTTTGCCCCAGCCGATGTATCCATCGCGATTCGCCACGGCGGCGCCATTCGTAATAACCAGTTTATTGTTTGCACTTTCAAACCCGACAATCAGGTTGGTTTCGCCGTTATTGATCCAGCTGCCGCCATCGAGCGTCAGTACCCGCCCGCCGTTTAGATAGGCGAACGTATCGGGCGCGTTGGTGGTCGTCACATAATTGGTGGACGGCATTCCTCCGGTCAGCGCGCCTTCAAGAATCAGGTTACCGCCCGTATTCCAGTTGAGACCCGTGACACTGGTGGAAGAGAAATTAAAATCATCGGTGATTCGCAGGTTGCCGCCGTCGTTCAGGTTGAAGGCATTTCGATCGTGAACATAAAGGGAGTTGACGGAGACCGTTCCGTTATTCGCAACCGTAACCTGATTTCCGATCCCGTTCACGCTGCCCACCTGCAATTGCCCGTTCACGTCCCAGAGCGAATTGCCGCCGTAAACAAAAACCTGATTCCGATTTGCGCCCGGGTTTTTGCCCACAACCGCATTGCCGTTGGTCACCGTTGCGCCGTCGAGAATATACAGCAGATTGCCCGAACCGGATTCACCGATAATTAAGGTGTTGTTTCCGAGACCCCAGACCGCGTTTGTGCCTTCCATTGAAAGATAGCGGTTGGTTTGCAGCATTCCGCTGAGATTGGTCAGTTCACCGCCGACCGCCAGCGTACCGCCCGCATTCCAGTTTACGTTGGACTGCGCCAGATAATCATAATCGCCGTTCACTTTTAGGCGGCCATAGGCATTAATATTCAATGCGCTGCCGTCCGCAACCGCCAGTTTTCCGACCGTGACACTGCCGCCGTCAGCCGCCGTGACCGTCCCCGTGCTGCTGCCAAAACCGACCCACAGGGAGTCTTCCGCTAAAACACTCGAACCGTATTTCACCGAAAGCACTGCATTCGAACTGTCCGCCACAAAAATGCCCGAACCGGATAAGCCGTTTGTATTCGCCGCATCGCCGATCAGCACCCAGCCGCCGTTGGAAACCGTCAGCATATTTCCGGTTCCGCTGTATTGCAGGTTGCCCGCTGAATCTTTGTATTGCCCGAGATAAAAATCGCCGGAACTGGTCGCCGTTGAATTGGACTTAACCAGCATTTCATTGTCGCTGCTTTTCCAGCCGATAAAGGTGTCGGTCTGGTTGACGCTTCCGCCGTCTTCAAGCACCAGTTTTGTGCTGCCGGAACCATTGCCGAGGATCAGGTTGTCATTATTCCAAACCCCGTTGGTCGTGCTCAGCGTCAGGATTTTCCCGCCGTCGAGATAGCCGAAGGTATTGGTGACGCCTTTGCCGACCACCAGATTATTGGTCGGGGCGCCGATCAGCTCACCCGTCAGCGAAAGATTTCCCCCGCTGTTCCAGTTGAGCCCTTTATGCTGTTCGTTCGTGATATTAAAACTCAGCGCATCGATGTGCAGTGTGCCGCCGGAATTAAGGTTGAAATCGTTTCCGTCAACAATCGTCAGTGTTTCCGTTTCAACCCGGCCGCCGTCGCTGACTGTAACCGCGTTGTTTTTGGTTTTGTATGCCGGAATGGTGATTTCCGCTTCTTCGCCGGCCGAGTTGGTATAGGTGAAAACATATTCCGGGATACTCGCGCCAATCCGTATTTCTCCGCTGATCCATTTTGCATCATCCGTCACTGAAACCGTGTTGCCGTCGCTGAAGGCTCCCAGCACAGCGAGCCGGTTGGTTGCCTGTGCGCCGCCAGAGATTTCCAGCCGGTTGTTTTTCCCCTGCCGTCCAACCGTCAGTTTTTCCTCGGCATACCATTTCGTATTGGTGCCGGAAAGCGTGACCGTATTGTTGTCCGCCCCGGTTTTTAACCCGATAACCCCGTTCGAGAGATAAACCTCTGCATCGCCGGAAACCGAGGCGGAGTTGCCGCTCCCATAATACCCGACGACGACGTCGCTCGCATTGGACCAGACCGCATTGGGGCCGGAAATTGAAACCGAGTTCTGCGACGCATTGGTGCTAAAACCAATATAACTCGATGTGGCGATCACCGAACTGTTGCTGATGACCTGCATCTTGTTTCCGCTGCCTTCATTGCCCCAGTAAAGAACACTGTTCGTGCTTACAACGGTGCCGCCGTCAACCATCAGAATCCGGTTGGTTCCGTCGGTCAATCCGAGATTGTTTAACGTATCTTTGGCAATCAGCGTGCCGCCGGATTCCCAGTTAAAGCCATTCTGTGCCGCATCGAATTCACCGGTCATTTCGAGGGTGCCGGTGTTTTCGAGGTTGAAGGAGTTGGTGCCGTTAATGGTCAAACCGTTCGCAACGATGCGGGCATTGTCCGAAACCGTTACGGTGTTGTTGCTGTTGGCTGCGTGGCCGACCGTTAAACTGCCGGTATTGACCCACACCGAGCCGGAACCGGAAACCACCGCGTTGTTGCTGACGGCGGCGGCGTTCGCGCCGACGGTTGCGTTGATATTGCTGACGGTTGCGCCGGAAAGAATATTCAGCGTGTTGCCGAACCCATCGGCTCCGACAATCAGGTTTGTTGCGTCGCGGTTCTGCCAGGAAGCCTTTTCCCCGGTCAGTGAGAGCGTCTGATTGGTTTTATCGAGATTACCTTCCCAGACTAAAAGACCGCTCAGTTCCAGCTCCCCGCTGTTCCAGTCAAATTTCGCGCCGTAATTATCAACCGAAAAATCGCCGTCGATGCCGATATAGCCGTCTTTTTTCAGTGTCAATGTGCTGTTTGTGATGAACAGGTCGCGCGTTGCGAGCCGTCCGCCGTTTTCGATGATGATGTCGTTATTTGTGGTTGTATCCGAACCGAGGTAAACCGCTTCATCCGCCAGCAGCAGGGAATTGGTGCCGGTGACAACCACCGAGTTGCTGCTGCTGAAATAGCCGATGTAGGCGTTTACGGCCTCAACCGTACCGCCGTTGGTGACATAAAGGGTGTTTCCGCCGCCGGTCATGCCGATGGCCATTTTTCCTTCGGAGGTATCCCAGACTGCGCCGTTGCCGATCGAAAGCTTTTTATTGTTTCCGTCCAGCATGAAATAGGTCTCTTCATCCTGCTCGGCGTTCAACATATTGGTGGAAGCCATGCCGTAAAGAGAGCCGTATTCAACCTGCAGGTGGCCGCCGTCGTTCCAGTTAAACCCGTTGGTTCCGGCATTAAAACTACTCTGTAGTTCCAGTTTTCCGCCGTCGTTCAGATTGACTTCACTGCCCTCGCCAATACCGAGCAGATAGGTTTGCAGCGTACCGCCCTGATCAATATTCACCCGGCCGACTGACGAGGTTCCGGCCCCCACATAAACGCCGGAAGCGACAACCTGACCATTCGCAAAGATGGGATAAGCAGTGATTTTCGCCCCATCGGAAATCGTGACGTTGGCCGTTCCGTTGGACTGCGCAATCAGCATACCGCCCTGCGCGCCGCTCCATGCCGCCGTTTCGCCGTCGCCGACCACCACCCAGCCGTAGTCCTGCGCAATCAGCTGGTTCGCCGTTCCGGTAACCGTCAGATTGCTGGCCACATTCCAGCGCGATCCGGAGCCGGTAACCAGAACCGTATTGCTCAGGCTGCTTCCGCCGCCAATGGTTCCGGTTCCGCTGGAAAGCTGCGCTCCGTTGAAAACCTGCAGCAGCGAATTTGTGGCGTTGTCGCCGACTGCCAGCCCGTTGGCCATATTCCATTCGGCGGCATCCAGCCCCACGAAAGCACGTTCGGAACCCGCGCCGCCCACCGTACCGGATTCGGAGTTCAGTTCCGCCCGATCCGTAATCCAAACCTGATTTGAAATTCCGCCTTCAACCCCGAAATTCCCGTTCACCGCCCAAACCGTGCCGGAATTTTGCGCCTGCACATAAAGCTGTTCCGAACCGGCTCCGCCGATCACGACATCATTTGTGCTGAAAACCTGCGCAATGGTTGACACGTAAAGTTTGTTGCTCACACCGGAAACAACCGTATTTCCGTTCGTCCACCCTGCGCCGACGATATTCAAAACCCTGTTGCTGCCGGAGATTCCCCCCAGCCCGGAAAGGCGGTCGGAAACCTGAATGGTGCCGCCGTCTTCCCACGTCATGACCGAACTGTCAAACGCCAGATCCTGCGCAATCAGGCCGCCGCCGTCGCCGATAATAAATTCATTGCCCGCGCTGACATTCAGGTTGCTGACAAACACAGCGCCTGCATCTTTGACTTCAACCACGTTCCCGCCGGTTCCGCCGATTTTCAGGGTTTCGGTCACATTTAAAACGCCGTTTGATTCGACCAAAACCGCGTTGTTGGCCGAGTTGCTGCCGACCCACATATTGTTCGCATAAACTTTGCCGCCATTGGTAATTTCGAGGGTATTGCCGGAAGCCGATGCGCCGACCGTCAGATTACTGCTAATCGCCCACGTCGCATTGTTGACGGATACGGAAGAATTGGAAGCCGAGGCGGATTCGCCGATGACCGCATTCAATCCGCCCATTGCTGATCCGCCGGAGAGTTCGAGCCGGCTGTTCTGCCCAACCGCGCCGACGGTGATATTCGACGCGACATTCCAAGCGGTGCTGTTCAGCAGCCGGACGGTATTGTTTGACGCGCCGGAATCGAGCGCCCCGATCGTCAGATTGGTGCTGATAATCCGGGAATCGTCCTGAACCGTCAGCACGATGTCGGCGGCATTCGTCCCGACAAACACATTCGCCCAGTTGGTGTGTGTTTCCTGCTGGATCAGATAATTTGTGCTGCCCGCATTGAAAACCAGATTTGTCGCGAACGCAGCCGCGGCGGTGGAGAGGGCGGTTAAAATTGTAATAAAGCGTTTCATTCCATTGAACTCCGATTTCATCGATTGGAAAAAATTAGCGGGGAATCATACATAAAGGGGTTGATTCCCGAAAGGCGATATTTCGGTGGGTTTCACGGGCTAGTTGACTCAAATTACACCCCACGCAAAGCGGCTTGGCGGCTTGAGCGAAGCGGGCGTGAGGAAATGTTTTTGACGGGGACGCGCTTGTTATTCGGCGGATTTGTATTCGTATTTGATAAGCAGCTGTTCGTAGAGGGCGGCTTGGTCTTCGGCTTTAAGCCATTCGTCGAATT
>QKFE01000041.1 GCA_003252225.1 Kiritimatiellales bacterium
AACCACGGACTGAATCACGAAGTGGTCGTCACGATGATGGAACTGCCGCCCGGCTGCGAAGGCGCGCATACCGTTGAGTTTTACCAGAAGACCCTGCAGGGTATTCTCGATGCAGGCATTCCGTTCACCAGCGTCTGCTTCAAAGATGCGTCCGGCACTTCCGCTCCGAAAAAGGTGTATGAAACCATCGCGATGGCCCGTAAAATGTTGCCGTCCGACTGCAAGATAGTTTTCCACTCGCACGAAACCGCCGGTGTTGGAACTGTCGGCTACATCGCCGCGATCAAAGCCGGTGCCGATCAGGTTGACTGCTCGCTCGCACCCGCTTCCGGCGGAACCTGCCAGCCCGACGTTGCCACCCTTTGGCACGCACTGCGCGGCGAAGACTACGAGCTCGACGTCGATATCGACAAAATGATGCACGCAGCCACGGTCTTCAAAGATTGCATGGCCGACTATGAAATCCCGCCGGAAGCACTAGCGGTTGAGCCGATGATCCCGTGGTCGCCGATGCCCGGCGGCGCGCTGACGGCCAATACGCAGATGATGCGCGACAACAACATGATGGACAAATACGAAGCCTGTATTCACGCGATGGGCGAAGTGGTCCGCCGCGGCGGATTCGGCACCTCTGTAACGCCGGTTTCCCAGTTCTACTTCCAGCAGGCGTTCAACAACGTCATCTTCGGCCCGTGGGAAAAGATTGCCGAAGGATACGGTAAAATGGTGCTCGGTTACTTCGGTAAAACCCCGGTCGCGCCCGATCCGGAAATCGTCAAAATCTGCTCCGAAAAAATGGAGCTCAAACCGAGCACCGACAATCCGGTCGACCTCAACGACGCCAATCCGAAAAAGGGTGTTGCTGCGGCCAAGAAACGGCTTGAAGAGGCCGGTATCTCCGACCACTCCGACGAAAACGTCTTCATCGCAGCCTGCTGCGAACAGAAGGGTATCGACTTCCTGCTCGGCAAAGCCAAAATCAACGGCGTACGTAAAGGCGCCCGTGCTCCCAAGCCGGAAGCCAAAGCGGCAGGCGGCGGCGACGGCGGATACACCGTATCAGTTAACGGCAAAAAATTCGCCGTTGAAGTGAAAGGCGACAAAGCCACCGTTAACGGTAAATCCTACGACATCAACGTGGCTGACGGCGTTGAAACTACCGGCACAGCAACCGTTGCCCACGAGTCCGCTGATTCCGTTGAAGTTCCCGCCCCGATGAACGCGAAAGTGATCAAAGTTTGTGTTCAGATCGGCGACCATGTGAACGCAGGCGATGTACTCTTCATTGTTGAAGCCATGAAAATGGAAATTGAAGTCAAAGCCTCTGTGAGCGGCACGGTTTCCTCCATCGCGGCTGAAGCCGGTGCGCAGATCACCGCCGGCGAAGCCATGGCATCCATCAACTAAGACCGCAACGGAACGGAGATTTGTAACAATGAAGAAACTCTTAACCATGGGCCTTCTCGCTGCCGCCGTCATCGGCGGGGCTGTGCGGGTGCAGGCCGAAGAGGCGGCTTCCGCCCCGACGGAAAGCGCCGGTGTGCAGAAAAAAGGCATTTCAATCGGGAAAGGCTTTGTGAAGCTGGGGCAGGAGACGGGTATTTACCGATTCTTCCACCCGAAAACCGCGGAGGAACGGGCTGCCGAAACGCTGGCTGCTTCAATCCAGACCGCAGAAGCGGAAACCAGTGCCGGTCATTTGGAGTCGGCCCTCAAATATATTGAAATGGCGAAAAAACTGGGTGCGCCGGAGCAGAAAGTTGCCGAACTCGAAGCGGCGTATGCGGACGAAGTGGAGCACGGTGCCGAGCATCACAAGGGATTGCTTCCCGAAGGTGCCGGGCAGCTGGTGATGATTCTCGTCGGTCTGGGTTTGATTTACCTGGCGATTTCCAAGGGGTTCGAGCCGCTGCTGCTGCTGCCGATCGGATTTGGTGCAATTCTGACCAATATCCCGATGGCAGGGATTGCGGAAGGGCCGATGCCGGGACAGCCGGGCGGATTCCTCTACTATTTCTACACCGTGGGCGTTCAGTCCGGCGTCTTCCCGCTCCTCATTTTCATGGGGGTTGGGGCGATGACCGACTTCGGCCCGCTGCTGGCCAACCCGAAAACCGCACTGCTCGGCGGGGCGGCCCAGCTGGGTATTTTCTTCGCGCTGCTCGGTGCGCTGGCGCTGAATAAAATGACCGGCGGACTGATCGATTTCGACCTTAAGGACGCGGCCTCAATCGGTATTATCGGCGGAGCGGACGGTCCGACCGCGATTTTCCTCGCGTCGCGCCTCTCCCCGAACCTGCTCGGCGCAATCGCCGTTGCGGCCTATTCGTATATGGCGCTTGTTCCGATCATTCAGCCGCCGATCATGAGACTGCTGACCACTGAAGCGGAACGCAAAATTGAAATGAAGCAGCTGCGCCATGTGAGCAAAGGGGAAAAGATTGTTTTCCCGCTGCTGGTGCTGGTGCTCTGTATTCTGCTGCTTCCGTCCGCCACCCCGCTGATCGGGATGCTGATGCTCGGCAACCTGATGAAAGAATCCATGGTGGTGGATCGCCTGTCCGATACTGCGCAGAACGCGCTGATCAACATTGTGACTATTATGCTCGGTCTGGCAGTCGGTTCCAAGCTGGCGGCCGACAAATTCCTGAATGCCAACACACTCGGTATTCTGGCGCTGGGGCTGATCGCTTTCTGTATCGGTACCGGCGGCGGGGTTTTGCTGGCCAAGCTGATGAATAAGTTCAGCAAGGATCAGATCAACCCGCTGATCGGTTCCGCCGGGGTTTCCGCTGTTCCGATGGCGGCGCGTGTCTCCAATAAGGTCGGCCTCGAAGCCAACCCGCAGAACTTCCTGCTCATGCACGCCATGGGCCCGAACGTGGCCGGTGTAATCGGTTCCGCCGTTGCCGCCGGGGTGCTGCTGGCTCTCGTCGGCTAAAAATCCCGCTAACCGGAAGATAAAAAAGGTCGCTGAAAAGCGGCCTTTTTTTGTGTATAGAAGTGCTCAAATGTCCTAAAAATAGTGCGTGAACCGTTCTGTGTTTGTTCCGGGGGGTTCATGTGTGGATAATCCGGAAGCAGCAGGCAGGAAGAAATGAATATACCTTTTGTCAAAATGCATGGGGCTGGAAACGACTTCATTGTGGTGGATGATCGGGGAGAGACGTTCCCGGTTAGCGATAAGGCATTTATTCAACAGTTGTGCCATCGCCAAATCGGAATTGGTTCGGACGGGATCATTCTGATCCAGAAATCGCGGATGGCCAACCTGCGGATGCAGTTTATAAACCCGGACGGCAGCATTGTCGGGATGTGCGGCAACGGCGCGCGCTGCTTTGCCCGTGCGGCCTATAATTGGGGGATTGTTTCTTCAAAGATGCATATTGAAACGCGTGCCGGGCTTGTCCGGGCAAAAGTGCTCAACGGGACGGTGCAGATCGATCTGACCGACCCGAAGGATCTGAAGCTCGATGTAACAACGGGGAAAAACTTTGCGGTTGATTTTGTGAATACCGGGGTTCCTCATGCGGTTACATGGTTTGATGAGCTTGAAGAAGTTGATGTGATGGGGCTCGGTAGAGAGCTGCGCAACAACAAGGCATTCAGGCCTTTTGGTGCAAACGTTAATTTTGCCCGGGTGGAGAAAGACGGCTCGGTTTCAATCCGCACCTATGAACGCGGCGTCGAAGCTGAAACGCTCGCCTGCGGAACCGGGGCCGCAGCGGTGGCGGTGATTGCGGCTGAACGCGGGCGGGCAAAGTTCCCGGTGACCGTGCATTGCGCCGGCGGGTATGATTTGGTAATTGATCAGGTTCAGGGAAAAACCACGCTGGCGGGCGACGCGGTGGTTGTATTTAAAGGCGAGGTTGAATATGGAGATCGGGTTTAGCCTTGGTTCCAATCTGTATAATCGGAAACGGCTGCTGATGCAGGCGAAAAATCTGCTGTTAACCGCGCCTCGAACCCATTTTGTCGACCAGTCCCCGATTTATGAAACCACGCCGGTTGATGTGAAACCCGAATATCAGGATATGGCCTACCTCAATTCAATTGTGATTGTGGACAGTGAACTGCCGCTCGAAAGCTGGCTTTCCTATATCGGCAAAATTGAAACAAACCTCGGACGCGACCGCGATGAAACCGACCGGAATGCGCCGCGCCCGATCGATATCGATTTGATTTATGCCGGTGACCAAATTATTGACAGCGGTGGGCTCGAAGTGCCCCATCCACGCTGGGCGCAGCGCCGTTTTGTGGTTCAGCCGCTTTGCGACGTCCGGCCCGATATGATCCTGCCCGAAGCCGACAAGCCGGTTTCCGCAATCCTCCAAAGCCTTCCGCCCGACGAAGGACTCTCCATTTATGACGAGAGGTGGTAGGAAATTAATACGTAATTAATTCTGATTTCCGAAAATTCCATCGTTACGCATTACCTTAATTACGGATTAGATTTATGAAATGGACGGCAGCCAAACTCAAAGCCCTCAAAGGGAAACAGAAAATCGCGATGCTGACGGCGTACGACGCGCTGACGGCCTCGCTCGTTGACGGCGCGGGAATCCCGGCGGTGTTAGTGGGCGATTCGCTCGGTATGACGGTGCTGGGTTATGAAACCACGCTTCCGGTCACGATGGCCGAAATGCTGCACCACACCGCCGCAGTTTCGCGCGGGGTTGATCAGGCGCTCATCATTGCCGATATGCCGTTTATGTCATACCAGCCCTCCATCGCGATGGGGCTGGAAAATGCAGGCCGTTTCATGAAAGAAGCCCATGCGGATGCGGTGAAGATTGAAGGCGGCGCGGTTCGTTCGGAACTGATCGAGGCACTGGTTTCAAATGGCGTACCGGTATTGGGCCACATCGGGTTAACCCCGCAGAGCATCAAGGAAATGGGCGGCTATAAAGTTCAGGGCAAAACATCCGAGCAGGCGCGAAAGCTGATGGACGATGCGATGGCGGTTGAACAGGCCGGAGCCTTTGCAATTGTGCTCGAATGTATGCCGGCAGAGCTGGGAGAATCGATCTCAAATGCGCTGACCATCCCCACCATCGGGATCGGGGCCGGTGCCGGTTGCGACGGCCAGGTGCTGGTATTCACGGATCTGCTGGGCATGAGCGGAAAGCCGGTGCCGAAATTTGTTAAAAAATTTGCCGACCTGAATGGGCAGATGAAAACCGCCCTGCGGGAATATAAATCGGAAGTTGAAAGCGGTTCGTTTCCATCAGCCGAACAGACCTACTGATCAGTAGCATTGGCCGTGAAGAAATATAGCGAATTCAGTTCAACTGATTCAGCCCTGTTTTTGCAGGGTTTTCCGCAAAAGAAGCATATCCATTACTGTCCGGTAACGGAGTAGTCCATGTTGGTTTTGGCGTGCGTTACGAAGAAAGCCTTTGTTTTGTGGATGGAATGGAGCCATTCGTAGCTCACGTAGGCCTTGTCGATGCAGTAGATGCTGTCCGGTTAGATCTCGAAGATCCTGCAATCCCGCCGCTCCATCCCGTCCGACATGGTGCTCTGGGGAATCGGCTTGAGGCCGAGGTGGTAAAGCTTTGCAT
>QKFE01000100.1 GCA_003252225.1 Kiritimatiellales bacterium
ATCTGCGGTTCCATTTCTGTGCCGTTTTCAACTTATTCGGCGGATTTGTATTCGTATTTGATAAGCAGCTGTTCGTATAGGGCGGCTTGGTCTTCGGCTTTAAGCCATTCGTCGAATTCGGCGATATTTTTAATGTCGCCGTTTTTGAGCATCACTTCGTAGGCGTTGAGCATCGCGACAAAGGCTTCGAAGTCACCGCCGGCTTCGGCGCCTTCGGGAATAACGACTTTGAGCATACCGGCAAAATAGGCGGCAATCAGCATTTCGGTGTTTTTGGGTTTCTGCCAGCCGTCGGGCCAGACAAACAGCTCTTCGTAAACGCCGAGATCGAGCGTTTTTGCATATTCAACCACTTTCTGTGCGGAGCGGGAGCCTCCGTAACTCATCGGGTTGGCGATCACGGCCGTGCAGGCGGCAAGGATAATATCCTCTTCGGTGGGTTTGCTGCTGAAGGCTTCGATAAGCTGTTTGACCATCTGTTCGGAGGCGGCTTTGGCTTCGCCGCTTTTGGCGATATCGAAGGTGAAATCGAGCTTGATGAAATTACCGCGCGCGGCGGTGGCATAGGTGGCGATCAGTTTCTTTTGGGGTTCGCCGCCGGAAATATCGTCGAACTGATAAACGACGGAGGCGAAGCGGATTTTACCGGAATCAGGGACGATGCTTTTTCCCCGCAGTTTCAGCTGGGCGATTTCGCCGCGCGCATCCCGTTTATCGAGCATTTTTTTGGTTTCGTCGAAAACGGCTGCGATTCCGGGGGCTTCGTGGCCGGTGCCGATATTTTCCTTCCCGAGGGTGAAAACGGTGACTTCGGCGGAAAGGCCGGGGTCTTTGGCGTAAAATACGGAGTAACCGAGCGTCTCGTTGGAATATTTCTCCATCCGCTGATATTCCAGCCCGCCCAGTTTATCGGGGAAAACCATATTCAGATCCAGATCAACATATCCCGCCCCCGCCCAAACAGAAGCCGTTCCCAGCAAAACCAACCATGCCACGCTCTTTTTCATAAATCCCCTCAGCTAAACAGGCTGACCATAATAGCGGGAATCCGGCCGATTTCAACGCCGTTTACCCCTTCAGTATTTTCCACAGAAGTTCGCAAAGGCCGCAAAGAGGTAAATCTCCGGCTTCGCGATCTTTGCGAACTTCTGTTGACCTCCCGATTGCGGGGCTTGGAAAAACCGGCGGTGTTGAGTAGATTCGCGCGATGGAAAAATTTGATGTCATTGTGATCGGCGGCGGGCCGGCGGGGCTGATGGCCGCGGGCCGGGCGGCGGAATACGGCAGAAATGTGCTGCTGATCGAAAAAAACCGCCAACCGGGCGAAAAACTGAAACTGACCGGCGGCGGCCGCTGCAACATCACCAACGCCGAATTCAATACCCGCGAATTCCTCTCCCATTTCGGCGACGCCGCCAAATTCCTTTACTCCCCCTTTTCGCGCTTTTCCGTGCAGGACACCTTCGATTTTTTCGCCGAACGCGGCCTGCCGCTGATTGTTGAAGAACGAAAACGCGCCTTTCCCGAAACCGAAAAATCTGAAGACGTTATCCGCGTGCTCGAAACCTATCTGGCGGAAAACAGGGCGGAAACCCGCTACGGCGAAACCGTCAAAAAACTCCTCATAAATGAGGGTGAAATCGCCGGCATCGAAACAAATAAGGGTGAAATCGCCGCCGAAAGCATCATTCTGGCGACCGGCGGAACCAGTTATAAACAGACCGGATCAACCGGCGACGGGCTCAACTGGCTGCGCGATCTGGGGCATACGGTGCACGAAGCCACGCCGGATATCGTCCCGCTGCGCGTCAAAGAACAGTGGGTTAAAGAGCTTTTAAAGAGCTTTCGGGCACCGCGATTGAACCGATGCGGATCACCTTTAAAGGAACAACCGGCGATAAAATCGCCCGAACCGGAAAACTGCTCTGCACCCATTTCGGGATTTCCGGCCCGCTCATTTTAAACTCCGCCCACGAAGTCAAAAAACTGCTTAAAACCGGGCCGGTTTCCGCCGAAATCGACCTGTTTCCTTCCGCCGAAATCCACGAAGTTGACCGGCAAATACTGGCCGTTTTCGACGAAAATAAAAACAAGACCGTCCGGAATGTGCTGAAAGCGCTGGTTCCGCCCGGACTCGGCAAAGCGCTGGCGGAGCATATTCCGACCGAACTGCTCGAAAAGAAGGTGAACGCCGTTTCGCAGGAGGAGCGCAAATCGATCGGGCGCATTTTAAAAGGGCTTCCGCTGACGGTGACCGGAACGATGGGCTACGACTGGGCGGTGGTGTGCGACGGCGGGGTGGATATGACCGAAATCGATACCCGCACAATGGCCTCGCGCCTCTTCCCCAACCTGTTCATCGTCGGCGATCTGCTGCATATTTCCCGGCCCTCGGGCGGCTTTTCCCTCCAGCTCTGCTGGACCTCCGGTCGAATCGCCGGCGAAAACGCATAACTTTGAACTTTATTTTAAGATGTTTCTTCCAATTCCGCCCAACCGCGCTATACTGCTCAGCCTCAGTTAAGAGGAGAGAACTGTATGCCGTTTAAAATCGAGTACGATTCCGGTCGGGACTGCGTTATGGTCGAATTCTACGGCGTCATCAACATGCCGCTCGTCCGGGAATATATTGCAACCCTCCTCCCCATCCTCGAAGAAACCGACTGCAAAAGCCTCTTCAGCGACTGCCGCAACGCAGCCGTCCAACTCACCTCGATCGATATCATGAAGTTCCCCAAAATGGCCGAAGCCTCGCCGCTCACCGCAAAACTCAAACGCGCCGTACTCGCCTCCCGGGGAACCAGCGGCTACGAACTCTACGAAATCCTCTCCAAAATGGCCGGGCAGGATGTGCAGGTATTCGCCGATCGGGAAACCGCCCTCAAATGGCTTCTCGAACAGCCGGCGAAAAAACAGCATGTCCATCAAACTCAACTACGACGCTGAGACCCACTGCATCCATGTCCGCATGGAAGGCTGTATTGACCTCGCGAAAATCTACGAATTCGGCGAAAAAATCGCTCACGCCGTCAAGCATCATAATTGCGACCGCATCCTGAACGACGCACGCGACACCCACATCCAAATCAGCGCGATGGATCTGATTTACCTCCCGAAAACCATCTTCAACAATCCGTCCATGTCCGTCATCGCCAAATGCAAACGGGCGCTTATCTCCTCTCCGGGCTCCAGCGGATTCGAACTCTTCCAGACCATGTCCAAACTGCAGGGGCAGATGGTTAAGCTGTTCAGTCACCCCGATGATGGGTTAAAGTGGCTGCTCAGCGAAGAGGATTCCGACCATGCCGTTTGACATTAAATACAACGCCGAAAAAAAATACATCCATGTTTATGCGCGGGGCGAAATCGATCTCCCGTCAGTAAAGCGTTACATTCAGGACGTCGTCCCCATTATAAAAGAGACCGGTTCCGCCTGTATTCTCATTGACGGGCGGGAAGCGAAAATCCTGCTCTCAGCCATGGATATTTTTGCCATTCCGCGAGCGGAAGCCGCCGAACCCGCCCTTTCGGAAACCCGGCGCGCACTGCTGACAAAACCCGGCGTCAACGGCTCCGACCTTTTTGAAATGGCGTCGCAAAGCCTGAAGCAGAAGGTTCGGTCATTTATCGATTTCGACGAAGCGATAAACTGGCTCTTTTCGGATACCGACCGCCCCGTCTTCCCGGCCGAAAATACGGATTAACCCAAATTCGGGAGTGAAACCACGAATCGACACGAATATTCACTAATTGAAGAGCGTTTTGGAAAAACTAGGAACTCAAAAGGCTGTGACTGAGAAAACCCTCTATTATTGGTGATTCGTGTCAATTCGTGCCGATTCGTGGTGAGTCATTTCCGTTTTCAGGATTAAAGCCCGCCGCCCCAGCGGTATTGCCAGACGATGCCGTACGTATCGAAATCGGAACCGGTGCGGGTTTCGACGCCGGTACTGAAATAGAGCTTAACCGAATTGCGTTTGGTCACCGGAATGGCCAGCGTTCCGCCAAAACGGGAGCTTTGTTGCAGGTCATTTCGTTCGACCCCGTTAACCGTAGTGCGCCCGCCAGTGTAACGGGTGGCATCAAATGCAACCCACACCTTGTTTTTAAAGAGATAAACCACATGCCCCTGAACTGCATAAAGGGGATCCTGTTCCTTTTTCTGCCCGACATAATCGTCGTTATCTGTAAAATAAACCATCGATCCGGCCAGTTCAAACAGGCAGCGTCCGATCCGCTTCGAAACACCGAGTTCGGGGGTGAACGACCAGCGATGGGTTCCGATGTTTACATAGCGCGATGAATCATACTGCCCCCACGGCGCCGTCACTCGCAGACTGGCCCCAACAACCGTATTCTGCCGGAAATCCCGAAACTCCTCCAGCGTCAGCGCCGGCGCACCGTAAAAGTTATACGAGAACCGGAAAGACGGGTCGGCAAATCCCTCCACCTTCCGCGATTGCGGGGTACCGTTAACAACCGCCGTTCCGCTGAGATACATATAGGGGTAAACCATGTCAAATTTAGCCGACCGGCCGAACAGTCCGAAAGACCGGGCATACGCCAGAAACGGACCGTGGATTTCGATCTCCGCGTTTTCGAGCGGAATAGCGGGATCGGCCGTTGCGCCGCCCGTGGAATAGAGATATCCGCCCAACTGGAAATTCAGCCCTTTCGGCGCATTGGAATAAAACCGCGGTTCCAGCGACTGTGCCCCGACGGCAACCGCTGAAAGAAGAACCGCTGCAAAAACACCCTGTATTTTACCCACGGAAGGAGCATAACCGCCCGCCCCAAAAATTGGAATGCGAAACGTTTGTTACACTTAAATTGACGATCGTCAGATTAAGTGTAACACCGATTTATGGCAAAACCTTCGGCTTGCGTTTTCCGCACCCATTGGAAATGCTCCTGCCTTATGAATAAACGACGACTGCCCGCAGAATGGGAACCGCAGGATGCCGTGCTATTGGTCTGGCCGCACGAAAAGACCGACTGGGCCTATTGCCTCGCCGACGCACAGCAGAATTTTGCCGAAATTGAGACCGCAATCCGCCGGTTTCAGCAGGTCATTATCGTGCGTTCCGACCAAATTGATCTCCCGTCCAACGATACGTGGAGTCGCGATTTCGGCCCCATCACCGTTGAAGAAAACGGCCAACCGCTATTGCTCGATTTCACCTTCAACGGCTGGGGAAATAAATTTGAGGCCGGACTCGATAATACCCTCACCCGAAAACTGCACGCACTCGGCGCATTCGGGGAAACACCGATCAAAACCATCGATTTTGTGCTCGAAGGCGGTTCGATTGAATCCGACGGCGAAGGCACGCTTTTAACCACCGCCGAATGCCTGCTCAATCCCAATCGGAACCCCGCCTATTCAAAATCCGAAATTGAAGCCAAATTAACCGAAGAATTCGGGCTCAAAAAAATTCTCTGGCTGAATCACGGCTATCTCGCCGGTGACGATACCGATGCGCACATCGACACCCTCGCCCGCCTCTGCCCGAACAAAACCATCGTTTATGTTTCCTGTAGCGATCCCGCCGACGAACATTTCGACGCCCTCAAAAAAATGGAGGCCGAATTGCGGCAGTTTCAAGAATATCGCCTGCTCCCCCTCCCCTGGCCCCTCCCCCATTATGACGAAGCTGGCGAACGCCTCCCCGCAACCTACGCCAACTACCTCGTCATCAACGGCGCCGTTCTGGTTCCCACCTACGCCGACCCCGCCGACGAAACCGCCCTCAAAATTATCGGGCAGGCTTTCCCCGACCGCGAAATCATCGGCATCGACTGCCGCACCCTCATCCGCCAGCACGGCTCCCTCCACTGCGTCACCATGCAAATCCCGAAAGGGGTTTTAACTTAACCACGAAGCGCGGAAGCGCACGAAGCAACGCATCAAAAAACCTTCGTGAACTTCCTGCCTTCGTGGTGTAAATAAACGCTTATGAATAAATTGACGGTAGGTTTAGTACAGCAGGCGTGTTCCGCGGATCGCGCGGAAAACATTGAAAAGAGCGTTGCGGGTATTCGGCGCTGCGCGAAACAAGGGGCTAAGTTGGTCGTTTTGCAGGAGCTGCACACCTCGCTCTATTTCTGCGATGTGGAAGACCCGGCAAATTTTGATCTGGCGGAAACCATTCCCGGCCCGTCGACCGAAACCTTCGGTCAATTGGCGAAAGAACTCGGCGTAGTGATTGTGACGTCGCTGTTTGAAAGGCGCGCGCCGGGCCTTTATCACAATACGGCGGTCGTTTTGGAATCCGACGGCACCATTGCGGGTAAATACCGCAAAATGCACATTCCCGACGATCCGGGCTATTACGAAAAGTTTTACTTCACGCCGGGCGATCTCGGCTTTAGCCCGATCGAAACATCGGTCGGAAAACTCGGGGTGCTGGTCTGCTGGGATCAGTGGTATCCGGAAGCCGCTCGGCTGATGGCGATGGCCGGCGCGGATCTGCTGATTTATCCCACCGCCATCGGATGGGATCCGAACGATCTGCTCGAAGAACAGGCGCGGCAGCGGAATGCGTGGATTACGATCCAGCGCGCGCACGCGGTCGCCAATGGAATTCCGGTGATCAGTGCCAACCGCGTCGGAACCGAACCCGGCGGCGCGCAATTCTGGGGCACCAGTTTTGTGGCCGGCTGTCAGGGCGAACTGCTGGCCGAAGCGGATACCACGTCAGAAACAGAGCTGGTGGTTGAATTGGATTCCAACCGGTCTGAAATTGTCCGGCGGATGTGGCCCTATCTGCGCGACCGGCGCATCGATGCTTATGCCGACCTGACCCGCCGGTTTATTGACTGATAAGCAGGATGGGAGACATAATTAAGTTCCCTTACGATATTCGTTCAGGTATGGGTTATGATTCCATAGCTTAACCGAGTCGAACACATGAATTACTGTACGCCAACCGAAAATAAATTAGAGCATACGCATAAAAGGAAACTTTATGTTTGGCCGACGACACCCCGAATAAAGGAGAACACAGCCCCATATCTTTTCGGGGGAAAAAAATGCTCATTTATCTCGCTGTTCAGTGGAGCCATGGGTCTGGATCTTGGACTGGAAATGGCAGGTTTAAACAACATCGGATGTCTTGAAATCGACAAATGGGCCTGCAAGACCATCCGGCGAAACAAACCAGATCTTCCTGTTATAGAAGATGATATACGAAATTGGACTGGATATCGTTTGGCAGAGCACTATGGTGTGAATCCTACCG
>QKFE01000328.1 GCA_003252225.1 Kiritimatiellales bacterium
GGTGAAAAAGGCCTCCAAAAAGAAAGCCTCCAAAAAGAAAGCCGTGAAAAGAGCTGTGCCCGAGGCGGGAACACCCGAGCTGAATCTGGGCGAGTCGGCAGCAGCCGCGCCTGCTCCGCAGGCCGAACCCCGTGTATACGTCGCAAAAAATCCGCCCTCCGATCAGTCCGGCGGTGAGAATGCTTCTTCTGCCGGAAATCATGGGAATGATGGAAATCAGCGGGAAAACCAGAATCAGCAACAGCACCAGCAATACCAGCAGCACAATAAAAAACACGGCAAAAAAAACCGGAACAAAAAGAACCGGGATCAGGATCAGCAATTGCCGCCGAACACCGAAAACCTGCCGCCGCTTTCTCTGCACGAAATGCAGGTTACCCCGATTAATGATATTAAGGCGATGGCCGAGCAGTACGGCCTGCAGGAATATGCCGGCCTCAGCAAACACCAGCTCATTTTTGAGCTGTTGAAAAACCACGGACGACGCGGCGGACCGCTCGAAGGTCGCGGTGTATTGGAAACCCTGCCGGACGGTTTCGGGTTTTTGCGCTCCCCGCTGAACAGCTATCAGCCCGCCCCGGACGATATTTATGTTTCCCCTTCGCAAATCCGTCGGCTGGGTCTGCGTACCGGCGACTTCATTGAAGGTTCAATCCGTTCGCCGAAAGATAAAGAGCGCTTCTTCGCGATTCATAAAATCGACCGCGTTAACGGTGATACGCCGGAAACAGCCCGTAAACGCGTTCCGTTTGAAAACCTGACGCCGCTCTTTCCCGATGAGCGCCTCGTAATGGAAACGGAGCCCAAAGAGATTTCCATGCGGGTGATGGATATTGTGACCCCGATCGGGAAGGGCCAGCGCGGACTGATTGTTGCGCCGCCGCGAACCGGTAAAACCGTGCTGATGCAGAAAATCGCGAACAGTATTTCCAAAAACAACCCCGAAGCAAAACTGATCATTCTGCTGATCGACGAACGGCCGGAAGAAGTAACCGATATGCGCCGCAACACGTCCGCCGAAGTGTTGGCATCCACCTTTGACGAGCCGCCGGAACGCCACACGCAGGTCGCTGAAATCGTGATCGAAATGTCAAAGCGCCGCGTTGAAAAAGGCGATGATGTTATCATCCTGCTCGACTCGATTACCCGGTTGGCGCGCGCCTATAACACCACTTCGCCGCATAGCGGGAAAATCCTTTCAGGCGGCGTTGATTCGAACGCCCTGCACAAACCGAAACGGTTCTTCGGTGCGGCGCGTAATATTGAAGGCGGCGGAAGTTTGAGCATTATCGCAACGGCGCTGGTGGATACCGGAAGCCGGATGGACGAAGTGATTTTCGAGGAGTTCAAAGGCACCGGTAATATGGAGCTGGGCCTCGATCGCGAACTGGTGAACAAGCGTATTTACCCGGCAATCAACATTGAAAGATCCGGCACCCGGAAAGAGGAATTGCTGCTGCATCCCGATGAATTGCAGCGGGTCTGGACGCTGCGTAAAGCACTGAAAGATGTGCCGCAGGTCGAAGCGATGGAGCTGCTGATCAACCGCCTGAAAAAGACGAACAACAACCTTGAGTTTCTGATGACGCTTCAGGGCGGGTAGCGTTTGAAAAACTATAGCCGCCGATCCGCACGGATCTTTACAGATTCTATCTGTGTTGTTCCGTGTTTGTCTGCGGCTTTATTTTCCGGATTTGAATATCCTTAAACCGCATATGCAGCTCGCATTTACTGTGAAGCGGCAGCGCGGTGTGGCCTTTTAGCCCAGCGTTGTGTTTTCCGTGATCGGCATCATCGAGGATTCCGGTTCCATTGAAATCTTTGTGTTAGGCTTTCAATAGCGGGAGATTCGGGTATGATGCGCGCACTTAAACCGGAAGGAACTCGAGGAGAAATATGACAACGACCCATAGCCTGATTAACCAGCTGATTCAGTTGCAGGAACTGATTGTTGCCAATATGCAGAAAAGGGTGTCTCAGCCGAATGCCCGGCTCGACGAATTGAATAAATCAATTTCCGCATTAAGCGCGGATTTGCCGCAGCAGGTGAAATCACATTTTAACCGTCTGCTGCAGAAACACCCGGAAGCAATTGTTCCGATTGCGAACGATCTTTGCAGCGGCTGCGGAATGGCGATGGCGAAAAGCCTGGTGCAGGCGGTTCACAAGGCGGACAGCATGCACCGCTGCCCGAACTGCGCGCGCTATCTTTATTACCCCGAACAGCTGGTTGCCCGTGAAAAAGTCAGCCGCTCATACGGCGAAGCCCGTAAAACCGGGATATCCCGCTTCACTTCTCCGGAGCTGATGATGGTCAAGCTGGAGGGGGAGACGGGCGAGGAAGTGCTTGCTGAAATGTGCAACTGCATGGCGAAAGAGGGGTTTGTTGAAGACGGCGAGCACCTGCTGGATCTGGCGCTTCAGCGCGAAGCAATTATCAGTACGGCGGTGGACAATGGTCTGGCTTTCCCGCATGTTCGCGGTGTTGAAGGCGGCGGTCTTTCCATGGCGGTCGGCATCAGCAAAAAAGGGGTTAAATTCGGCGGACCCGGCCGTACACTGACCCGTATCTTTTTCTTCGTGGTGATTCCGACGGCGACCAGCGCGTTTTATCTCAAGCTGATTGCCGGCCTCGCCCGTACGTTCCGCGAAAAGGAAGCGCGCGATATGCTGCTCGAAGCCAATACAGACGAAGAGCTTTGGAAGGCGCTTATCAAAACCACAAAAAAAACCTTTAATTGATCCGTATTTTAAAAGGTTGCACGAGCGCAAAGCCGCCGGAGAAAACTTCGCGTCTTTTGCGCTTTTCTGTTTATAATCCAGACATGATTACGATTTACGACACCGAAGCGATCGAAGAAATCCGCAGTCGGAATGCCGTGCAGCCTCACCGGATGAAGCTGTTTCGCAATGCGCTGTTTAAAAATTCCGCTGACTGTAAGACCGCGCTGGAAATGCTGCCAGAAAAGGCGCGCGCTGATTTTAAAACCCGTATCGATTTTGAATCGCTGGAACTGGCGGAGCGGCATAATTCTGAAATCGACGGCGCAAGCAAACTGATTTTCAGAACGCGCGACGGACATTTGATTGAGAGTGTTCTGCTCCGTCCGAAAACCGGGCGGACTTCCATCTGTATTTCTTCGCAGGTGGGTTGCGCCTGTTTCTGTAGTTTTTGCGCAACCGGGAAAATGGGCTTCACCCGCAATTTATCGGCAGGTGAAATTCTGGATCAGGTAACGCAGGCCAACCGGATGCTGAAACCGGAAAACCGTTCCATCCGTAATGTGGTCTTTATGGGGATGGGCGAGCCGCTGCTGAATCTTGAATCGGTTTCCGCCTCAATCGATTTTATGACGGCACCGCAGTTTTTCGATTTGTCGCCCGCCCGGATTACGGTTTCAACGGTCGGTATTCCGACTGCGATGGATGCATTCACAGAGCGTTTCCCGAAAGTCAAGCTGGCGTTGAGCCTGCACAGCGCCCGGCAGGCCGTGCGGGAAAAGCTGATGCCGATGGCCGGGAAATATCCGCTCGAACGGTTGCGCGGAACCCTGTCGGCGTTGGGCGGGAAAATCATGATTGAATACCTGATGCTGGCCGGGGTGAATGATCAGGAAGAGGATTTAATTGCGCTGATTGATTATTTGTCCGGCATCCCGGTTCACATTAATATCATCCCGTTCAATAAATACCCCGGCTGTGATCTGCTGGGAACCCCGCAGCCGGAACGGGAACAGTTTGCAAACCGGCTGAAAGCGGCGGGTTTTGATGTGACGCTGCGCTATTCGCTGGGGGCCGACATTGCGGCGGCCTGCGGCCAGCTGGTGCAGAATAAGAGGAAGGAATTGATCGGATGAAAAAGGGTCTCGGTTTCATTGATGTTTTCTGTATCGCCTCGGGGGCGATGATCAGTTCCGGTATTTTTGTGCTGCCGGGACTGGCGTTTGCGAAGATCGGTCCGGCCATGGTCATCTCCTATTTTATCGCCGGAATTCTGGCGCTGATCGGTGTTTTGAGTGTGATTGAGCTGGCGACGGCAATGCCGAAAGCGGGAGGCGATTATTATTTTCTGACCCGCAGCCTCGGGCCGTTGATCGGTACCGTTTCCGGGTTGTTGAGCTGGTTTGCGCTTTCGCTCAAAACGGCTTTCGCCATTTTCGGCTTGGCTGAAGTGGTTTTCCTTTTAAGCGGTGAGCGTGTTCCGATGTTTGCCACCGCCGTTCCTGTGACGCTGCTCTTTGCTGTATTGAATATCCACGGCACCGAAGCGGCGGCAAAATTCGAGGTGGTTTTGGTGGCGCTCCTTTTCCTTTTGATGGGGGGCTATCTGGCGCTGGGGATGCCCAATCTGGAGGCCTCGCATTTTTACCCCTTCGTAACCGGCAGTGCCGGGTTCCGCGGGATTCTTTCCACGGCAGGGTTTGTCTTTGTTTCGTTCGGCGGCCTGCTGAAAACCGCGACCATTGCGGAGGAGGTTCGAAATCCCCGGAAAAATATTCCGGCCGGTTTTATCGCCGCAACCATCGCGATCACGCTGCTCTACTGCCTTTTGCTGGTGGTCACCATCGGCGTTCTGCCGGGCGACCGGCTGGCGGGTTCCTATACGCCGATTGCCGATACGGCGAAGCTGCTGAAAGGAAATCCCGGCTATGCTGCGATCACCCTCGCGGCGGTACTGGCCTTCGTGACTACCGCGAATGCCGGGATTATGTCCGCTTCGCGTTATCCGCTAGCACTGGGGCGCGATAACCTGCTGCCGCCTTTTTTCGCCAAAACCAATAAGCGCGGCGAACCGATTGTTGCGATTGTGATGACGTCGACCATCATTCTTTTGTCTCTGCTTCTCAACATTGAAAAGCTGGTCAAAGCGGCCTCCGCCGTAGTAATCAGCGCCTATGTGCTTTCGGCCGCCGCCGTACTCGTTATGCGGCGAAGCCGACTGACCAATTACCGCCCGACTTTCCGCGTTCCGCTTTGTCCGTGGCTGCCGCTTTTCGGTATCATCTGTTTTTCGCTGCTGATTGTTGATATGGGGCTGGCCGCGGTGGAAATCAGCCTCGGTTTCGCGGTGATCGGCCTGCTGATCTATCTCTTTTACGGTCGCAAACGAACCGATATGGAATATGCACTGCTCCATATTGTTGAGAGTTTAACAAACAAAAACCTGACCGCAGATTCACTGGAAAACGAGCTGTATGAAGTGCTGCACAAACGCGATCAGCTGGTTCCCGATGAATTCGATGAAGTTTTGCAGACCGCTAAGGCCGTTGATCTCGACCCCGGAGCCGATCAGTCGGAGTTACTGCGGGTGGTTGCGGAATCGCTCAAAACCGAGCTGAATCTTTCCGCGGAGGAGATTCGCGCGCGTTTCGTTGAGCGCGAAGAGCAGGGCAGTTGTGTGCTGACGCCGTTTACCGCTATTCCCCATATTATTGTCGATGGCGAAAAGCTGTTCAAAATCATGCTCGTGCGCAGCCGCGAAGGGATTTCATTTGAAGGCGATCTTTTCGTCAAAGCCT
>QKFE01000141.1 GCA_003252225.1 Kiritimatiellales bacterium
CCGCCGCCCCGATCTTTATTTTCAGCCTGTTTCTTTTTTCACTGGTTTCGATGCCGTTTGCGAATATGCACTCCCGCCGCCGCGAATTTGCCGCCGATGCCTACGCGGTGAAAACCCTCGGCGCACACGAACACCTCGTCTCCGCGCTCGAAAAACTGGCGGATCAGAATCTGGCGAATAAAGACCCCGCGCCGTGGATTGAATTCCTGCTGCACAGCCATCCGTCGATGAAGCGGCGTATTGAAGCGGCGCGCGAATTACAGCCTTAAAATCGGCGGCTAAAAAAATTACCGATTCCGCTGTTTCCCTCGCGGCTGTCGGGCGATCTTTTCGGGGGCCATTTTCACCAGCTTCGGATCAAAACGGGCGATGATTTCAACAAGGTCTTTCTGGGCATCCATCACTTTATGGATATCCTTGTAACCCATCGGCACTTCATCCAGCCCGGCGGAAATAAGGACGACATCGCGCTCGGCCAGAAATTTGTTCGCCTGATTCCACGTAAAGCTGTTTTTGGTCGCCGTCCGGCTCATTGCGCGGCCGGCGCCGTGCGAAGCGGAATTCATTGATTCCGGATTCCCTTTGCCGCGGATCACAAAGCCGGGAGTGGCCATCGAACCCGGAATAATGCCGAGCGTATTTTTTGTCGCCGGCGTTGCGCCTTTACGGTGAACCACCACCTCTTTCCCGAAATGCACTTCTTTCCACGCAAAGTTATGGTGGTTTTCCACATCGGCCAAAACATCGACTTTAAGGCTGCGGGCGATCGACCGGTGAATCAGTTCGTGGTTGGCCGCGGCATATTTTCCCATCAGCTGCATCGCCGCCCAATACTCCTGCCCCGCTTCCGAATCCAGTTCCAGCCACGCCAAATGCTTCAGCTGTTTCGGCAGTTTCGGATGCAGATCCATCGCGAGGCGGCTGTAATGCTGCGCCGTTTCACCGCCCGTTCCGCGACTGCCGCTGTGCGAAAGCAGCGCCGTATACGTTCCCGCCGCCAATCCCAGTTCGGGCGATTTCAGCGTTAGTGTGCCGAATTCAACAAAATGATTCCCCGATCCGCTCGATCCGAGTTGAAACCACGCTTTATCCCGGTTCTTTTTTGTGACGGGACTGACCGACCAGTCTTCATCCATCACGTCGTGCTGACGGCGGTTTTCAAATCCCGTTCCGACGCCGAACTGCGTTTCGCGCTCAATCACATTGCGCAGTTTCCCTTCATCGCCGCGGATACGCGAAACCGGCAGATCCAGCACCGTCATTTTCATTCGGCAGGCGATATCCATTCCAACCGCGTAAGGAATCACACAGTTTTCCGTCGCCAAAACTCCGCCGATCGGCAGGCCGTAACCCGAATGCGCATCCGGCATCAGCGCGCCCGCCGCCGCCACCGGCAGATCGCAGGCATTTTTCATCTGCTCCATCGCCTCTTTTTCAATGCCGTCACCCCAGATTTTATACGGGGCCAGCGATTCGCGTTCGGTATACATGTTTTAAGGTTTCTCCGCGTAGCAGGACGTTTTGTTGTTATGCATAAAAATCGGTGATGATTTTCCACGCGTCTTCGGCTTTGTCGCAGAAGGACATCAGATCGAGATCGCTCCGGCAGATGAGTCCGCATTCGGCGAGGTAGTCCCAGTCAACCAGCCGTTTCCAGTGTTCTTCGCCGAAAAGGATCACCGGCATGCGGTTGATCTTTTTGGTTTGGATCAGCGTCAGCGCTTCAAACAGTTCGTCGAAGGTGCCGAATCCGCCGGGGAAAATGACGACCGCTTTTGCGCGCAGCAGGAAGTGCATTTTACGCATGTGGAAATAGCGGAATTCAAAATTGAGTTCGGGGGTGACGTACGGGTTTGCCTCCTGCTCGAACGGCAGTTCAATATTGAGCGAAATCGATTTGCATCCGGCTTCGTCGGCTCCGCGGTTCCCGGCTTCCATGATGCCTCCGCCCCCGCCGGTGATGATGACATATTCGCATTCGTGGTTGGTCTGGCAGGTGGTGCTGACCAGCCGGGCGAGCTTGCGGGCTTCTTCGTAATAGGGAAGCAGTGATGCCAGTTTTTTGTTTTTGCACGCATCCGCAGTTTCCGGCGAAGGAATCCGCGCGCTGCCGAAAAGGACGATGGTCGATTTTACGCCTTCTTCCTGCATCGTCACTTCCGGGTGCAGATATTCGAGCTGTAGGCGGACGGGGCGGCAGTAGGAGCTGTTGAGGAATGAGATGTTTTCGTAGGCTTTCGGCGGTTTAATCATGTTTGTTCTCCTTTAGTCAAAATCCGGCGGAAAGGTTCGCGCAAAGTCGCGGCGGCGCAAAGCATAAAATGGGTTAGGAAAAAAGGGCTTCCGGAATCTTTTCCCTGAGTTCGATGAGTTGGTTCAACTGGTTTTCAAGTTCGTGTGCGGAAAGCCGGGAATTGAACCCCAGCGATAAGGTCGTGTGTTCAATCTCAATATTCATCGAAGGGTGTTGCAGTAAAAAATCCATCATGGCCTCGGTGCAGAAAGCGCGGGCAAAGGCTTCATCGTTTGAACGAACCGCAAAGCGGCCGGAAAATTCGCGATTTTCAAAGTCGATGTCTTTATAGCCGACGGCCTGGGCGATTTTTGAGCCCAGTCCCTCTTTGGTGATGGTTAATTCGGGGAGGTCTTTCGGCAGGGTAAGCGTCATGAAGGAAAAGTCGGAGACTTTGGCCTGTTCGACGCCGCTGATTACAGAATGGTAATCGAAGGCCAGAATAAAATACCCCTTAAAGGTGCCGCTGATCACATTATCGGCAAAACGTTCGTCCCCTTTGGCCAGCTGATTTAAAAACGCAAAACGATCCGCAATTTCGGTGTTCTTTTCTTTCGTGAAGGTCAGCCCCAGTTTACGCGCCAGATCCTCCAGATTATGCCGCCGTTTTTTCCCGGCCTGAATGCCCCAGATCATCGATCCGATAATGCAAATAACAACAACGATTGCGCCGCCCATGCTTTTCTCCTTGTGATCGCAAGAGGTTTAAGCGATTTGGCGGCGGATTCCGAATAAAATTAATTCGGGGTTTACATCGGGGGCGGGGCAGGAAATATTTCCCGCCCGATGAATTTAAAACCCCTCCAATTTGGCTCTGTTAAAATCGAATGGCCGGTGGTGCTCGCGCCGATGGCGGGGTACACGGATGCGGCGATGCGCACCCTCTGTCTGGAAAAGGGGGCGGGCGCGGTTTATACGGAACTGACCAGCGCGGAAGGAATACGGCGCGATTCGCAGAATACCTTTGCGGTGCTGGCCACCGGCTCTTCGGAGCATCCAATTGCCGGGCATATTTTCGGGCGCGATCCGCAGGCCATGGCCGAAGCGGCGAAATATGTCGAACAGACCGGGCAGTTTGACTGGATCGATCTCAATTGCGGCTGCCCGGTGAAAAAGGTCGTATCGCGCGGGGCCGGCGCGGCGCTGCTCAAAGAGCTGCCGCAGATGGCGAAAATTATCGAAGCGGTAAAGGCGGCGGTTTCGCTGCCGGTTTCGGTGAAAACGCGGATCGGGTTCAATCACGAAACAGCGGGCCATTTGGAAATCGCCGACGTGGTGGAACAGAGTGGTGCGGATATGATTGCCGTCCACGCGCGGCTGGCGAAAAATTTTCACGGCGGCGATCCCGATTTTGAAACACTGGGCGAAATGAAACAGCAGCTGAAAATTCCGGTCATTGGAAACGGCGGTGTTTTATCGCCGGAAGATGCAGAAAAAATGGTCGCTGTTTCCGGCGTCGATGGCGTAATGATCGGCCGCGGCGCAATCGGTAATCCGTGGATTTTTGAGGCGATAAAACAAGGCCTGCTGGAAGCAGGCGATACGGATGCTGTACCGCCTGCTTCCAGCAGGCTTGCTGAAAAGCGCGAGATGATGGCTGAACATCTGAACCGGCTGGTGCAGCTGAATGAACTGAAGCAGAAAAATCTGAAATGCCCGGCAAAGCATCCGCCGGAAGAATCGGCCTGTATTCAGTTCCGCACACATATTCCCTATTATGTGAAGGGGCTTCGCGGGAAAAAGCAGCTGCTGATGAAGCTGGCGTCCCTGAAAACTGCGGCGGAGATTCTTACTGAAATGGATCTGCTGGTTGAAGCGAACCGCTAACCGAAAAAGCCGCGCAGCAGCTCGTCCGCCGCGTCTTTCCAATCGGCGGATACCGTCCCTTTTTTTGTGCGGACATAAAGCCGCCGGGAAACGGTACGGCTGAAGGCGGCGGCCGAAGCAAAGCGGTCGAGAAATTGAGCGGGCTGTTTGCGGAGAAGACCGCAGAGGAAATCGAGCAGGTCGAGCGGTTCTTCGGATTCGGGTTCAAGAATAAACTGCCAGAGGGTGTGCGGATCGGATTTTATGGCGTCGATGATGAACGCACCGATTTTTTCGCGGTGGGTAAAAAGGTTCGTGCCGCTGACGGCGATGGCGCGGCGGTTGGCGCGGCCGGGAACCGGGGCGTCAAGCTGGTTGAGCCGAATGCGGTGGTGCGCCTTGAAAATACCGGACAGGCGTTCGCCGCAGAAGCGCGGCGTTACCGGATCGGACGGCAGTTCGGGATCTTCGTGCAGCCGCGTTTCGATTTTACGGATTTCCGCCGCGGAAAGGCTTCCGGTTTTTTCGACGCCGTAGGGCGGCTGTTTGCCGAACCGCATCGCCCACGTTCCGGCTTCGCCGCGCAGGACGGTTCCGGGCAGGGCGAGGGTTTGCATACACTGTACTTTGGTGCCCGGCGCACTGTTTCGGCACCAGTCGATGCTGGCGATGACATCGGAAAAATGTTGACCGGGCAATCCGTACATCACGTCGAGCACCACCTCGACTCCGGCGCGGCGCAACGCCGCTACCGCGCGCGCGGTTTTTTCAGTATTTTCAGGGCGCTGCACCTTTTTCAACACCAGGGGATCGATGCTTTGCACGCCGATTTCGACTTCGGAAAAACCGGCGCGGCCCATGAGTCCGGCCTGTTCATCGGTCAGGGTGTCGGCCCGGATTTCTGCAAAAAAGGAGAGCGTGCAATCGCGGTTCAGTTGGGCCAGTTTGCGGAGCAGATCCGTGAAATGGCTGCGGGCGTTGAAGGTGGGATCGACAAAGCGGATTTCGCGTGCGCCGAGTTTTTTCAGGTTGCTGATGCGGCGGAGAATGGTTTCTTCGGGCAGGGTGCGGAGATCGGTGTGCGATTGGTGGTAGCGGCAGTAGGTGCAGGTGAGCGGGCAGCCGCGCACAGTTTCAATATAGGTGACGGGCCGGTTTTTTGAACAATCCATCAGAGCTTGTTCACTCGGCTGGGCTGCCGCCAGATCAACGGGCGGCGGGGGTTGGGATCCGGTTGTCCATCCGCCGGAATCGCGCAGGGAGAGGTTGGAATAATCAATCGGCTCCCCGGTGCGCCAGTGGGTGAGCAGGGCGGGGAATATCGCTTCGCCTTCACCGAAAACGACGGCATCGAACGCAGCGCGGGCAAGTAGCGGGTGGCCGGGCGCGGCTTCGGGGCCGCCGCCGACGATACGGAGGCCGGGCCGCTGTTTCTTCAGTTGTTCGGCGAGAGCCAGTGTGCGCTCGATATTCCAGAGGTAAAGGGTAACGGCGAGGACGGCCGGGTTTTCGGAGAGGATTCTTTGCGCCAGTTGCGGGGTACCGAGTTCGTCCCAGCTTTCGGGGGCGATACGGGTCTGCCAAAATCCGGATTCGGGGCTGTTGCGCAGGGCGTGGTCGAGGTAGGCGGCGGCAAAAGGGAAATTTTCGCGCTGGCCGTGTGCATCGGTGTCGAGCAGCGGGAGCTGGAGATAGAGGATGTCGGGTTTCTGCATGGCGGGAGAGTAGGCGCGGCGGGGCTGGATGCAAGCCCCAAAAAAAACAGCCGCCGGTCTTGCCGCAGCGGATGGTTTTGGGATAGTCGGGCTTTTAACGGATGGAACGGATTATGAGTGAAGAGATGAATATGAATGTCGGCGTCCAGCCGCTGGATGCGCTGATGGCGGAAAAAGAGATCAAAAACCACGATCTGGTTGCGGCGGTTCCGCCCGGTTTTATCAACCATAAGCAGGTGCAGAAAGCGCGCAAAGGCCGCCGGATGACCGCGCATATGCAGGACAAAATCCTTGAAGCACTGAACGCTTTTTGCGCACCGGAAGCGTTCCGGTTTGAAGAAATTTTCACTTATCGCGGGAAGAGGGATTTTTAGGCTTCCGGCTTCGTTATGCAGGAATGGGGCGGCGCGGCAACTTGGCGTCCGGTTGTAACGGTAGTAATTCAGTATTTAGTTGCTGATTTGTGTTGATTGCGGCCGGGCCGGCGATATTGTGCCGCCATCCAACAGGAGTCTTCCCTTGAAAAAATACCGCTATTTCATTCTCCCGGCCATTGTTCTTGCCGCGGCATCGACCCACGCTGCACTGATTTTACAGGATTCGTTTTCGTATAATCCCGGTGATTTGGGTCAGGTCAATACAGGCAATGTATGGAGCCGGACGGGAACCGGAGACTCCATTCAGGTGGTGAACGGAAGCCTCTCCTATTCGGGGATTCCCGCATCGGCGGGAAACCGGGTGCAATGGGGCGGCGACGGGCGGATTTCGCGCCACGATTTTACGGCGGTGAGTTCGGGCAGCCTATACGCTTCGTTCCTTTATCGCATGGATAATCTGGGGGCGCTTTCCACAACCGGCGGGGCGGTGGTCGGGTTCATCAACGCGGCCAATGTAAGCAATCCGAATGCGCGGGTATATGTGCGCAAAGACGCGGCGGATCCGACCGCATTCAATTTCGGGGTGCTGGAGCGGGCGTCCGCCATAACCTGGAGTACGGAGAAATATCAGCCGGGTGAAACCTATTTTCTGGTGATGGCGCTCGATTTTATTGCCGGAACGAACAACGATCAGGCCCACCTTTGGATCAACCCGACCGGTTCCGATCTCGGTTCCGCTGTGCGTCCGCAATCTCAGTTGACGGCTTCCGGCGGGGAGGACGCTTCACTGGTGAGCCGTTTCCGGCTGGTACAGAATCCGTCGGGCGGATCGGCGGATCTGCAATCGGTGGATGAATTGCGGATCGGTACAACCTGGGCAGAGGTTACACCCGCGATCCCCGAGCCGGCGGTTATCGCATTAATTGGGGCTTTCGGCGGCGGAATGCTGTTTGTCCGCCGGGTGTTCTGTTCGTAGCAGTCCTTCTGCTAAATTGTTGTTATAAAGTGTGGCTCTCCGGGGCTGCACTTTTTTAGGTTTAGGGCATGGCAAAGCAATGGATTAAAGTAGCCGGGGCGCGGGAGCACAATCTGAAGGATGTGCACGTTAATATTCCGCGCGATGAACTGACAGTGGTGACGGGACTGAGCGGATCGGGAAAGTCGTCGCTGGCGTTTGATACGATTTATGCGGAAGGCCAGCGCAAATATGTCGAGAGCCTTTCGGCCTATGCCCGCCAGTTTCTCGGGCAGATGCAGAAGCCGGACGTGGATTATATTGAAGGCCTTTCTCCGGCGGTTTCGATTGAGCAGCGTACGGCGGGCGCAAACCCGCGTTCGATCGTCGCAACAACGACGGAAATTTATGACTATCTCCGCCTGCTGTTTGCCAGTATCGGCAAAGCGCACTGCTATCAATGCGGCCAGCCGGTGACCAGCCAAAGCGCCGAAGAAATCGTTGAGCAACTGATGGCTCTGCCGCCGCAAACCAGGCTGATGATTTTGGCGCCCTATGTCCGCGGACGGAAAGGCGAGCACGTCGAGGTTTTTGAAAAGATCAAAAAGCAGGGGTTTGTCCGCGCCCTCGTCGATGGCGAAATTTATGAACTGGAAAATATCCCAAAGCTGAAAAAAACATTCAAGCACACTATTGAAGCTGTGGTTGACCGCCTTGCAATTACGGACGATATCCGCAGCCGGATGACCGATTCGGTGGAACTGGCGCTGGCCGAAGCGGAAGGTTTAGTGACGGCGCTGATTGCAACCGAAGACGGCGGCTGGGAGGAGAAACTTTTTTCAGAGTCGAACGCCTGCCCCGATTGCGGCATCAGCTTTGACAAACTCGAAGCGCGCCACTTTTCGTTCAACAGTCCGTACGGGGCCTGCCCGACCTGTCACGGTTTGGGTACGCAGATGGTTTTTGATGAAGACCAGGTGGTTCCGGACAAAACATTAGCGGTTGAATCGTGTGTGCATCCGTGGCGCTACGGAGGACGGCGGATGATTATTTATCATAAGAAGCTTTTGCAGGCGGTAGCCGAACGGCACGGTATTGATCCGCGAACCCCTTTTGAAGCGCTGCCGAAAAAGGTGCAGCAGGAAATTTTTTACGGAACAGGCGAAGCGGATATTCAGTATTTCATGCGCCGCCGTTTGATGTCGAAACCGTTCCCCGGTGTTTTCGCGATGCTGATGGAGCGGGTGGAAAGTAATGAAAACGAGGCGATGAGCCATTGGCTGCGCGGCTACATGACGCGGCGGATCTGCCCCGACTGCAACGGCGCGCGTTTAAGGCCGGCGGTGCTGGCGTGTAAAGTGGCGGACCGGAATATCCGCGAAATCATTTCGGACTCCGTGCTCGATTCGCAGCAGTTTTTCAATTCGCTGAAGCTGACGAAACAGGAGGAGCTCATCACCAAAGAGATCCTCAAAGAGATCCGTTCAAGGCTCGGTTTTATGGTGGATGTCGGGCTCGATTATCTGACGCTCGACCGCGAAAGCGGAACCCTTTCCGGCGGTGAAGCACAGCGCATTCGTTTAGCGACGCAGATCGGAGCCGGACTCGTCGGCGTGGTTTATGTTTTGGACGAACCGAGTATTGGCCTGCATCAGAAAGACAACGACCGGCTGATTCACACGCTGCAGGGACTGCGCGATCTGGGCAATACGGTGATTGTGGTGGAGCACGATGAGCAGACAATCCGGACCGCCGATTATGTGGTCGATTTGGGGCCTGCCGCCGGACGGCACGGCGGCGAAGTGGTGTTTGCGGGCAGAACCGAAAAGCTGCTGACGGCGGATACGCTGACGGCAAAATATCTGCGCGGCGATTTGGCGGTTGAAGTTCCGGAAACGCGGACGAAACCGTACAAGGGCTGGATTGAGCTGAAGGGCGCGGAAGCGAACAATCTGAAAAAAGTAACCGCAAAATTTCCGCTCGGTTTGTTTACCTGTGTAACCGGTGTTTCGGGCAGCGGAAAAAGTACGCTGACCGATTACACCCTGAAACGCGCGCTGGCGCGGCACTTTAACGGATCGAAAGATACGCCGGGGAAATTCCAAAGTATTCACGGGCTCGAACTGGTCGATAAAATGATTGTGATCGATCAGTCGCCGATCGGCCGTACGCCGCGCTCCAACCCGGCGACGTACACCGGTGCTTTCACCGATATCCGCGATCTGTTTTCCAGCCTGCCCGCCTCGAAAGTGCGCGGCTATAAACCGGGGCGTTACAGCTTTAATGTGAAAGGCGGCCGCTGCGAACGCTGCAAAGGCGACGGTATTCTGAAAATTGAAATGCACTTTCTGCCCGATGTTTATGTCCCGTGCGAGCAGTGCAATGAAAAACGGTATAACCGCGAAACACTCGAAGTGCATTATAAGGGAAAAAACATCGCCGATGTTTTGGATATGACGATCAACGAAGCGTTGGAATTTTTTGAAGCAGTACCGAAAATTCAGCGGAAAATGAAAACACTGACGGACGTCGGTCTCGGTTATTTAAAGCTCGGACAGCCCGCCACCACGCTTTCCGGCGGCGAAGCCCAGCGCGTGAAACTATCTACCGAGTTGAGTAAACGTTCGACCGGCCAGACGGTTTATATTCTGGACGAACCGACCACCGGTCTGCACTTCGCCGATGTGCACAAGCTGCTTGAGGTGCTCGAACGCCTGCGTGACGAGGGCAATACGGTGATTGTGATTGAACACAACCTCGATATGATTAAACGCGCCGACCACATTATCGACCTCGGCCCCGGCGGCGGAATCAACGGCGGAACCATCGTCTGCGCCGGCCCGCCGGAAAAAGTGGCAAAGTGCACAAAATCGTTTACCGGCCAGTATTTGAAAGATTGTTTGTAAAAAACTTTTTAACGAAGGCGTTGTGGCGAGTTTATGCAGCCTTAACCCATCCTTCGCTATTCGACCCCGAAAATGCCTTTTTTTGAGGGGGTGAACCTCATTTCGCCCTTTATTTGCAAGGGTGCATCTTGCGAAACGGGCTGTGGGGCAGACCTTGCCGGTTGACGGTTCAATTTTCTGTGGAAAAATTGAGCCATGTACTTGAAGTGCCATAAGAGAATCAAAGACGGCAAAGAGCACCGCTACTGGAGTGTCGTCGAAAGCATACGTACTAAACGGGGCGTGATGAAACGTCAACTGCTCTATCTGGGCGAACTCAACGACAGCCAGAAGGCGCAGTGGTGTTCGGCGCTCGATGTGCTCGATGAATCAACCGATTCCGTTCGGCAGTTGAGCCTGTTTCCGGAAGACCGAATGCCTCCGCCGGAGATATCCAATCCGGTTCAAATTCGGCTTTCTCAGATGACGTTGCGCCATCCGCGTCAGTGGGGTGGATGCTGGTTGGCAATGGAGCTGTGGAACCAGCTCGGACTCGATTCATTTTGGGCTCTTCGTTTACCCGACAGCCGCAAGGGAACCGAGTGGCTGAATGTTCTTAAAACACTGACAACGTATCGTTTACTGGATCCGGGTAGCGAATGGCGGTTGCATCGTGACTGGTTCGCACGTAGTGCCATGGCCGATCTGTTAGGCGAGGATGACTCCATTGCGGCCAAAGACACGCTTTACCGTTGTCTAGACAGGCTCTGCGAGCACAAGACCGACCTGTTTTCGTTCCTGAAGGAGCAGTGGAGCCTGCTGTTCAACGCCTCGTATGATGTGCTGCTTTACGACCTAACCAGTACCTACTTTGAGTGCGACGTGCCGGAAAAGGAAGGGTTGCGCAAGTTCGGCTACAGCCGGGATAAGCGCTCAGACTGCGTACAGGTGGTCATTGCGCTGATCGTGACTCCAGAGGGTTTTCCGGTGGCCTATGAGGTGATGCCCGGCAATACGTCGGATAAAACAACCCTACCGGAGTTCCTGCGAAAGATCGAAACGCAGTATGGCAAAATGAACCGGTTGTGGATCATGGATCGGGGCATCCCGACCGAAGCGGCCCTCGAACAGATGAGAGCGGAGGGCGCGAGCTATCTGGTAGGCACACCGCGCGGACGGCTCAACAAGCTCGAAGCCCAGCTCTTCACCCAGCCCTGGAAAAAAGTGCAGGAACAGATCGAAGTCAAACTGGCCCGCGACGGCGAAGACCTCTACGTGCTCACCCGTAGCGGCGGACGTTGTGACAAGGAGCGCTCGATGCGGCGGCGGAAGCTCAAAAAGCTCTGGAAGCGGCTGCATGAAATCCGGGGGATGAAGAACCAGAAGCGCGACGCGTTACTGCTCCGGCTGGGAGCTGCAAAACAAGATGCCGGCAAAGTGTGGGAACTGGTGGACATCGAGCTTCCCAATCCCCGCGAGGCGGTCACCGCAGAAACCTTCCGCTTTCGCCTGAACCTTCAAAAACTACGCAAAACACGGCGGGGAGAAGGAACCTATTTGCTACGAAGCAACCTCACCGCCGAGAACCCGGAAGAACTCTGGAAACAATACATCGTACTCACCGAAGTCGAGCAGGCCTTCAAAGAACTCAAAAATGATCTGGATATTCGACCGGTGTATCATCAGAAAGACGACCGAATCGAGTCGCACATTTTCGTATCGTTCCTGAGCTACTGCCTTCAAGTTACACTCAAGCAGCGGGCGAAAGCCAAAGCGCCGGGACTGACGCCCCGCGCTATCCTTGAAAAATTTAAACCCATTCAGATGATCGACGTGCATCTGCCGACCACCGACGGACGCAACCTGATCCTGCCGCGCTATACCCAACCGGAAAAAGATCTGCAGCTCCTGCTGTACCAGCTGAAACTGACCTTGCCGGACCAACCTCCGCCGCGGATTGAAGAGCTGAAGAAAAAATGTGGGGCAGACCTTTGAGTAGAAATCGAATAAACAAGGCTCTTTTACCCTCGAACAGCGAAAGACGGGTTAATATATGATCAACCTTGCGCGACACGCTGCTCACGTGCCAGTCTACATCCGCTCTTTAAATAATTTTAAGAGCACTCGTCCCGGTAGTTTTGCGGGGTTTGTGGGTAAGTTAATAATATGGAGGAATTATGTGCAGTGCAGCGTTATCGAAAAGGTGTGGATCAGGATTCCGGAGTTTGCTTGTTGTTCTGGCCTTTATGGGATTGAACGCCCGGTATGTGCGGGCAGAAGTCCTGCTTGAAATTGATGTGAGCAATCCCAGCGCGGTCGTTTTTACGGCAACAGACGCATTTTCTGCCCAGAATCATAATTCCGCCACGACGTATGACGGTATTTCCATCTTAAACTTCTTTACCTCAAACAGTGCGTTTATCGATTACAACGATCAGGCTGTTCCCGGTGACTGGGCGTTTGTTTCAAGTGACTTGTCTCCGAGCGGAACAGCGGATTTGTATGATTCAATCGGGACGTTTAACATTGAAGTGTCCACGAGCTGGGCGGCAGGGAACGACCTTTGTATTAACGGGTATCAGAAATATTCTACACAGGTGTTCAGTACCTCGCAGACCGCCTTCACCGGTTCCGCTGTTAAAGACATGGCTGGCGGTTTTCAGGATAATTCGGCCTATCTGCCTGCCGTCGGCACAATGGGAGATATCATTGTCGGTTACGAACAATCCAACCCGGTCATTGGCCAGTGGCAAATTGTGCCGGAGCCATCAAGTATCGGGCTGATTTTAGTCGGCGGTTTAGGGTTGGTCAGATGCCGCAGAAAACGCGGCCGGTTTTGATTTCCATCCCCGGGTCTTTGCCCGGGGCATGGTTATTTAGCAGGAACGGGAAGATAAGATATACGATGCCGAACATGCATAAAGTAGAAGTGCGGGAGAGCCCGATTGAAGGGCGCGGGGTGTTTGCGCACCAGCCGATCGCGGCGGGTGCTCAGATCGGGACGTATCACGGAAAACGCACGATGCGGAACGGGAAATATGTGCTCTGGGTGACGGATGAGGATGGAACGGAATATGGCATTTCCGGTCGGAGCAAACTGCGTTACCTGAATCATTCCGGCGAGCCGAATGCCGAGTTTTACGGCGATGAGCTTTATGCTTTAAGGGATATCGATCCGGAGGAGGAGATCACATTCCACTACGGCGAATTGTTTGAAGAATGGCTGGAAACCCTATCCGAAGCCGAACTCGAGTCGGCATAAAAAAAAGCCCGGACTGCGCCGGGCTTTGCCGCAAATTCCTGATTGGAATTAGAAAACGACTTTGAATCCGGCCTGAGCCTGCACACCGGAAATATCCACGGTGGTTGAGTCGTTGCCGTTGACGTATTTGTAATCATCGCCGCCGAAATATTTTACTTTGATATCGGCAGACCAGTGTTTCGAGAAGTTAAACGCAACCCCGGCACCGATTTGATAAAGGACGATGGAGTCGTTTTTGTTATCAGCTCCATCTTCTGCAAAGTTGACGTTGGCACCGCCGATACCGGCCATAACATAGGGGGAAACGAAGGAACCGGTGAGGATGTCGAGGTAGACATTGCCCATCAGCGCGGCGATTTCCAGATCCGTATTATTAACTTCGGTTGTTGCGCCGGTGCTGTCCGACATGGTGTCCACTTCGTTCATCTGGTAGAATACGGCTGCTTCAGCGCGGATCGGCCAAATGCCGAGGCCCTGATCGAATTTGAGGCCGAATGCGCCTTCAATTACACCGCCGCTGTTGAACGTCATACTGCCGTTATCCGTGGTTCCTCCGGTCACCTTGACCGTGTCGGCATCAATGATTCCGCCGTAGCCGCCGCTGACGCTGATATACGGTGAAACTTCGGCATGGGCAATAACGGCTGAGGCCGCGGTTAACAGAACTAATACTTTACGGATCATATATCCCCCTGTGTAGTTAATGTTCAGATTATCCAACAGGCACATGTTATGGATTTAGGTTCTATTTACAAGTTTTCAGCCAAAGAAAGTGCAACGGTATTTTCAGGCGGTTTTGAAGCCGAGCGCTTTGATTTTGCGGGTGAGCGCGGGAGAGGCGTTTTGGGCGGTGACGGTGAAGTTATGGAATTCCCGGCGGATCCGGTAGTTTTTGCGCAGGGCATCAAATTGTTTTGCCCGTTCGATTTCACCCTCAGTTTCTGCGGCTTCCCGAATTTGGCGGTCGTCCATTTCAATATCGTAAACCTGCCGGATCAGCTCGTGTAAAACGGAGTCGTCGTCCCGATCCCGGCAGTCGGTTTGGAGGGTGGGGGTCGCGGGGGAGGGAACCGACGCGGCGATATCCCACGTTTTTTTGATTTCGAAAAAGTTGCAGAGTTCGTTGTAGCAGGCGATGGTGCCGTTCAGCTTTCCTTCGTACGAATGGCCGGCGATATGCGGGGAGGCCAGATCGGCCATTTTAAGCACGTCGGTTCGGAATGCGGGTTCGGGGTTCCAAACGTCGAGCACCATCCGGGAAACCGCGCCGGCATTGCGGGCATCCAACAGCGCATCGTAATCGCAGACATTTCCGCGTGCGGCGTTGATAAAAACAGCGCCCGGTTTGAGCTGTTCAAAAAAGAGGTAGTCGGCCAGACGGTCGGTCGGCCAGGGCTTGTGGACGACGTGCGGAACGTGCAGCGTCACAATATCGCAATCGGGCAGGATCGCTTCGAGGGGGAGAAAATCGGGGTTGGAGGAGAGGGCGGCGAGCGGCGGGTCGTTCTGCAAAACCGTCATATCGAGCGCCCGGCATTTTTTTACGACCCGGCTGCCGACATTTCCGCACCCGATGATTCCGATGGTTTTCCCGGCGAGGTCGAAGGCGTGTCGCCGGCCGAGGGTGAGCAGGGCGGCGATGATATATTCGGAGACGCTGTTGGCGTTGCAGCCGGGGGCGGAGCACCAGTATATGCAGCGTTTTTCCAGCCACGCGTTATCAATATGGTCGGTTCCGGCGGTGGCGGTGCCGACAAATTTAACGGGGGTTTCGTCGATTAAATCGGGGGTGATTTTTGTTTTTGAGCGGACGATGAGAGCGTCGGCGTCACGGAGATCGTCGCGGCGGATTTCCCGGTCGGGAATCACCACTGTTTTCCCGGCGTTGGAAAAGGCCTCACTGCCGAGCAAAACGGTTTCTGCGCAAACGATTTTCATGGCGGCATTGTCGGCTTAAGTTTTGGCGGGCTCAAGTTCCAAACCGCGGAAAATCAGCGCGATGAGGGGCGGCTTCGGTTGACGGGGTGGTGTTTGCTGTGCTGGTGGTGCCGCTTGTGTGTGGAGTTCTTTTTCCAGAGGTGTCTGAACCAGAATTTGGAGGTGGCGAGGATGGCGAGCAGGGCACAGATGACGCCGGTGATGACGAGGACTAAAATACCCTGCTGTCGGAAACGGCCGGAACCGTCTTCCTGCGAAAGCAGGGCGAGCGCGCCCAAAATGCCCATGACCAGCACCATGAAAAATATGCCCGTAATAACGGGGTGCGGCCGCAGCGTAAAATTCGGTACCTTTCCTCGGGATAACATCATATCGGTTATTCGTAATAAATTTGTTTTCGTTCCATTTCGGGATGTTTAAAAGACGGTTAAATGTGAAATAGCGATGCGGATTAAGTCCACTGAAAAATACGACCATTTATCTTTCCCCGGCAGTTTTCCCGGGCTTGGAAGCGGCGGGGGTTTGGCGTATAAGAGAGCGGTTATGTGGAAAACGCGGTTATTCTGTTTTGCGGCATCGGCATTCATTCTGCCGGTCTGCGCGGTATTCGGGCAGATCCGCGATATAAAAGAAATAAAGAACCTGTCACCGGAAAAAGCGGCCGAGGGGCTGCCGGTGGAGATTGAGGCGCAGGTGACCCACCTGCATCCGCGGCGCCGGGCGATATTCCTGTATGACGGCGAACAGGGGGTTTACTGCAACCTGCCCAATCAGGCGCAATTGTTTAAACACCTGAAACCGGGCGCGAATGTCCGGATCAAAGGCATAACTCACGAAGGCGGCTTTGTTCCGGCGATGACGGCGCAGGAGCTGGAGGTGGTGGGCTGGAAACCCCTGCCGCAGCCGCGCCAGTTTCACGCCTATGAGGTTTTTGTTCCGTCCATACGGACCGACTGCGAATGGGTGAATCCCTCGGGGCGGTTGGTCGGGGCCGCGGCATTTCCGGAGCAGGATTACATTATGCTTGAGCTCGAAATCCTCGATACGCGGGTGGGGGTGCAGGTGCCGTATGCGGAAAACGCGATGGAAAAAGCCGCCTCTTTAATGTTTCGGCGGATCAGTTTCCCCGCCGTAGTCGGCACCATTTACAACCGTAACCGGCAGATGACCGGCCGCGTTTTGTTTGTTAATTCAATGGAGGATATTGAGGCGATATCCGACGGCGGGGAGTGGGATAACCTTGAACTGTGGCCGATTCATACCCTGATGCGCAGCGGGGGGAATTATCAGAAAGCCGTCCGGACGCACGGCGTCGTGACCTTTGCCGGCGAACAGGCGGTATTTTTACGCGGCGAACAGGCCGCGCTGAAAGTGGCGACAATCGGCGGAACGGAGCTCATACCCGGCGATTTTGTTGAGGTCAAAGGGTTTATCTGGCCGCAGCCGATCAGCCCCGCATTCCGGGCCCGTTCAACGGAGGTGATTGAACACCGTGAAGCGCCGGAACCAATGCGGGTGAATCTGGCGGGTAATCTGGATTCGCGGTGGAACTATGACCTGATCAGCGCGGATGTTGAACTGGTGGATATCGGCCGTTCGTTCGGACTGACCCCGACGTCGCTGGATTTGAAAGCCGGACAACCGGATACCGAGCTGTTGAGCCTTCTCTGCCGCGCCGGCGACCGGCTGTTTGAAGCCAAACTGCCGACAGGCAGTAAGCTCGACAGCCGCTTTTCTCCCGGCGCGATTATCCGGTTGAGCGGCCTGTGTAATATTATTCCAAACCGCGATCCCCGCTGGGTCTTTTTCACCGAAACACTTTGGATTCAACTGCGCGATGTTTCCGATGTCAGCCTGCTGGTTCCTGCACCTTGGTGGACCGCCGGGCGTCTGGTTTGGGTCATCGGGATTGTATCGGCGGCCACCCTGCTGTTTTTAATCTGGGTTGTGATGCTGCGGAAAACGGTTAACCGGCAGACCGGCGTCATCGTTAAACAGATCGAGCGCGAAACGGTTTTAAACGAGCGGCAGCGGATTGCGCGCGAATTGCACGATACCCTCGAACAGGGACTGGCCGGAATGGCGCTCCAGCTTAAAAGCTGCGCGAAGCAGTTCGACGGTAATCTCGAAAAGGGAAAAGCATCACTCAAACTGGCGGAAGGGATGCTGCGCCATTGCCGGGAGGAATCGCGCACCTCTATTCTCGAACTGCGCGGCGGGTTGCTCGAAAAGATGGATATGGCCTCGGCTTTCCGCGAAGCGGTACGGCCTTTGGCGGATGAGTGCGGCGCAAAATTCACGGTGAAAGTGAAAGGGAAACCGCGGCGACTGCAGCAGTATGCCGAGCGCCACCTTTTCCGGATTGTAAAAGAGGCGGCGACGAATGCCGTCCGGCACGCAAAACCCAAGACGTTGTCCATTGATCTGCAATTCAGCCCGACGCAGCTCGAAATTTCCGTCTGCGATGACGGCGCCGGATTTGACGTTTCGAAGATCGCGCGGTCAGAACGCTTCGGGCTGCAGGGTATGCTTGAACGCGCAAACCGGTTGCATGGAAAAGTGGATCTTGATAGTACTCCGGGGAAAGGCACCTGCGTTAAAATTTCGCTTAATACGGAAGAATGGGAGTTGGATCAGTGAAAAAGAAAATTTCAGTAATGGTGGTGGACGACAATTCGCTGCTTCGCCTCGGGCTGACCGAGGCCATCAACGGTGAAGAGGATCTTGCCGCGGTCGGTGAAGCGGAAAACGGCGAGCAGGCTCTCAAATTATACCCGAAGCTTAAGCCCGATGTCGTTACGATGGACTACCAGATGCCCGGCGATACCGGCGTTGCGACCACCCGTAAAATTACCGCCGAATACCCCGATGCAAAAATCATCCTGCTTTCGGTGTTCGAGGGCGAAGAGGATATCTGGACGGCGGTACAGGCCGGTGCAAAAGGATATCTCACCAAAACCGGCGAAATTGAAGAGGTACTCGATGCCATCCGCGAAGTCGCCGAAGGCGGGAACTATTTTCCTGCCGCCATCGCGCAGAAACTGGCCAACCGCGAACAACGCGATACGCTCACCGCGCGGGAACGCGAAGTGCTCGAACTCATTGTCAGCGGAAACAGCAACAAGGAAATTATGGTGAACCTCGAAATCTCCGAAGGAACGGTGAAGCTGCATGTTTCGCACATCCTCGAAAAGCTTGGTGCCGCCGACCGTACGCAGGCGGCCATCATGGCGGTGCGGCAGGGGATCGTGCATCTCGATTAGGCGAACCGTTCACCTAGACCAATGTCTAGCTGGGCGGTTTTTGAGCGGGCGGGTATAACACCGACCATCTTCAGCAGAAGATCAGATTTCATCTCGCTCCTCTTAGTAGCGCTTGGAGGACAGGGCACCGAAAGGTGCCCTTTTTTGTGGTCATAACCGGACGTTGTCACATCGTTCCGATAGAACTGAAAACGAGTGAGATGGTGGATTGCTTTTTTTTCATTTTCCCCCGAATTGCGGGCGAGGATTTCCGTGTTACAGCGCGGTCGCAATAGAGTGGAGGTGTTCTGGAATCTGATTTCTGAAATGTCCCCCTCTCCCCCGCGCCCCCACACCCCCGCTTTGTGCGCGACAGCGCGTTTGTCCATACTTATGGCAGGTGTGTCGATTGTTTCCGGCGCGGATTTCGGCAGGGCAGTTGTGGCTTTGTGAGGGATTCGTGTTTAATTATTCGGCGACCCAGCAGCGGACATAGTCGACTTCCATGTGGGTGGGGAAGCCTTTGGGGGTGGAGTTTTCGGGTACGGGCTCGCGCCCGTCTTCGCCGGCCCATTTGATGAACGGCGGGCGCAGTTCCATGGTCAGCGTGACATTCATCGGCAGATGCCAGTTGTGGTTGGGGGATTCGGCGACTTTGATGCCGTCGATATACCAGGTTATTTTTTCGGGGGTGTTTTCGCAGGCGTACAGGTGGAAATCATCGCGCGGATCCCAGGGGGCGTCGTAGATGTTTTTACAGACTTCGGGCCATTGCTGCGGACGGCGCCAGGTTTCGACGCCGTCGATGATTTCGCGGGTGTGCAGGTTGCAGTCAATGTGGCTGGGTCCGGTTGTTGATTTTTTATCGGTGTCGTATCCGCCTTGGAGCATTTCGACGATGTCGATTTCGGAATAGGTGATGTGGGGATAATCGGGGTTTGTTTCGCGGCCGTTGCTGTAGAGCCAGAAGGCGGGGCAGAGGCCGGGGAAGCGGGAGCAGCCTTTGATGCGCGCTTCGAAATCGCCGTAGGTTGTTTTTTTCTGCGATTGGAGGATGCCGAGTTTATAGAAATATTTGCGGCCTCTGGGGTCGGTGTGCGGCTCGTAGCGGGCCTGAATGAACAGGCTGCCTTTTTTCTGCCAGAGATTATCGCGCGCCCACGCCCGTTCGCCCCACGGGCGCACGTTGCAATCCCATTTGCTTTCATCGATTTCTTTTGAGTCGAACTCGTCCGAAAAACGGTCAACCAGCTTCCAGTTTTTCGGTGTTTCGGGTTCTAAAATTACCGGCTGAACGCCGCGTTTTTCCGGCTGGTCAATCCGGCTGAGTGCGATGAGCTGTTCGGTGGGGAGGGTGTGGTTGTAATCCGCCTTCCACTGCTGGATCAGCTGTACGGTCGGTTCGCTCAGTGTTGCGAGTTCGCAGCGGTGGATGGTGTTTTTCATGGTTTTCAGAAACACGTTCCGTTCGCCGACGTAGAGGATACGCGCGTGAACCGTCCGGCCTTCGAGGTCGGATATTTCCATGATTTT
>QKFE01000160.1 GCA_003252225.1 Kiritimatiellales bacterium
TTAAACTTTCCGTGAGCGAAGGGGACACAAAAGCACTGACCGCCTATTGCGCGGCGCAGGCGAAAAAATCCGGTCAACCGATTGAACTGGTTTCTGCAAACGAAGTACTCAGCGGCTTCAAAGTCACTTTCGAGGGGAAAAACGTATCCCTCGATTACACCGGCGAAGCCGTCGCCGAAGCCCTCGCCGCCTTCCTGCGGCCGGAGCTGGCTAAAACGGTCAGCGCAATCGCCCGCGAAGCCAACGCCTAACCGGGAAACACGATGGCCTACTATTCTCTCGTAGCCAGTCTGCCGAACCTCCAGATCGGAGATGAACCCCCGTTTTCGACGGAGGAATACATCGGTAACTGCTCGCAATGGGTGACCGCCCGCGAAACCGAAATTCTCAAGGCAGTCCTGCTGAACGAACCGATTGCCTCCCCCTGCCCGCTCTGCAAAACGTGGCATAATATGGAAACTCAGCTGCGCAACGCCGTTGCCCGGCTGCGGGGGCAGAAACTGGGCGTCGATTTCAAAGGATACCTCCAGCCGCACGACGGATTCAGCGGAACCATCGAATCGATGGTCACCGACGCTTTCACCAGTCAGGATCCGGTCGAACTCGAAGAGGAACTCGACCGCGCGCGCTGGACACTGGCCGAAGAACTGGTCGGGCAGGATCCGTTCGGTTTCAGCAAAGTGCTGGCGTACGGGATACAGCTCAAAATCGTCGAGCGCTGGAACCGGATGGATGTCAGCGTCGGCAAAGAAAAGATTGAGGCCGTTATTACGGCAAATACGGAACAGGAAAAACAACCGGACGCATCAGAGCAATCCGGCTGACCTATTTTTGGAGAACAGATTATGAGTGAAAACATTGGCAAAATTACCGGGGTAAACGGCAACCTTTTAAAGGTTGAATTCGAAAAACCCGTAATTCAGAACGAAGTGGCCTACGCCCGCGTCGGTTCGAGCGATCTCAAACTGAAAGCCGAGGTCATCCGGGTGCGCGGCAACAGCGCCGAATTACAGGTATTCGAAGATACCGTCGGCCTGAAAGTCGGCGACTCCGTTGAATTCACCGGCTCCCTGCTTTCCGTGGAACTCGGCCCCGGCCTGCTGACGCAGGTTTTCGACGGGCTGCAGAATCCGTTGCCGGCCCTCGCTGAACAGTGCGGCTTCTTCCTCCAGCGCGGAACCTACCTCGATCCCCTGCCCCGCAGCACCAAATGGGCATACACCCCCGTCGCCAAAGTCGGCGACACCGTCATCGCCGGCGACACGCTCGGCACGGTTCCCGAAGGCATGTTTGAGCACCGCATTATGACCCCGTTCAATCTGCGCGGTAAATGGACGGTCGATTCCGTCAAAGAAGCCGGCGAATACACCGTCGATGAAATCATCGCCACACTGAAAGACGATAAAGGCAACACCCGCGAATGTAAAATTATGCAGGTCTGGCCGGTGAAAATGCCGATTAAATGCTACGCCGAACGCCTGCGTCCGACCGAATCAATGGCCTCCAAAATGCGGACGATCGACACCTTTTTCCCGGTCGCCAAAGGCGGCACCTTCTGTGTTCCGGGTCCGTTCGGCGCGGGCAAAACCGTACTGCAGCAGATCATGTCCCGCCACGCCGAAGTGGACATCGTGATCATCGCGGCCTGCGGAGAACGCGCCGGCGAAGTGGTGGAAACACTGCGCGAATTCCCGGAACTGACTGACCCGCGTACCGGCAAATCGCTGATGGAACGCACACTGATCATCTGCAACACCTCCTCGATGCCGGTCGCCGCCCGCGAAGCCTCCGTTTATACCGGCGTCACGCTGGCCGAATATTACCGCCAGATGGGTCTCGACGTTTTGCTGCTCGCCGACTCCACCTCCCGCTGGGCGCAGGCACTGCGCGAAATGTCCGGCCGCCTCGAAGAGATTCCCGGTGAAGAAGCTTTCCCGGCCTACCTCGAATCGGTAATCGCCTCCTTTTACGAACGCGGCGGCGCCGTCCGGTTGAACGACGGAACCATCGGAACGGTCACCATCGGCGGAACAGTTTCCCCGGCCGGCGGTAACTTTGAAGAGCCGGTAACGCAGGCCACCCTCAAAGTGGTCGGCGCCTTCCACGGCCTTTCCCGCGCCCGTTCTGATGCCCGCCGCTACCCCGCCATCGATCCGCTCGATTCGTGGAGCAAATACCCATCCGTTGTCGATGCCGAAAAAGTGGCAAAAGCCCGCCGGGTGCTGCGCGACGGCGCGGAAGTCGGACAGATGATGAAAGTGGTCGGCGAAGAAGGAACTTCAATCGACGACTTTATTCTCTATTTGAAGTCCGAATATATCGACGCCACCTACCTGCAGCAGAACGCCTTTAACGAAACCGACGCCGCCAATTCGGTCGAACGGCAGGAATATGTTTTCAGCAAACTGCTCAACCTGCTGGAAACAAAGATGAAATTTAAAGACAAAGGCGCCGCGCGCTCCTTCTTCCAGCAGCTCACACAGACCTGCCGCGACTGGAACAACTCCGAATTCCAGTCCGATGAATTTAATAAAATTGAAGAGCAGATGACTAAAGTGCTCGTGGAGGTTTCCGACTATGCAGAATAAAGTTTACCACCGGATTGAACAGATCGCCGGCAACGTGATTGTGGTGAAAGCCGACGATGTCATGAACGGCGAACTCGCGCAGGTTGATTCCAATCACGGCGTTTCGCTGGCGCAGGTAATCCGCCTCAGCGGCGAAGAAGTCTACCTGCAGGTATTTGCCGGCGGCCGCGGCGTCGGCACCGATTCAAAGGTTCGCTTTCTTGGCCGCACGATGCAGATTCCGTTTTCCGAAAACCTGCTCGGCCGTGTTTTCACCGGTTCCGGCGAACCGCGCGATAAAGGCCCGAAAATCACCGAAAACATGATTGAAATTGGCGGCCCGTCCGTCAACCCGGCCAAGCGTATTATTCCCCGCAATATGGTGCGAACCGGTATCCCGATGATCGACGTGTTCAACACACTGGTTGAATCGCAGAAACTCCCGATTTTCTCAGTGGCCGGCGAACCCTACAACGAACTACTCGCACAGATCGCCCTACAGGCCGAAGTCGACGTCATTATTCTCGGCGGCATGGGATTGAAGCACGACGACTATCTTTTCTTCCGCGACAAGCTTGATGAATCCGGCGCGCTTTCGCGTACCGTCATGTTTGTACACACTGCGTCCGACCCGACGGTTGAATGCCTGCTGGTTCCGGACGTATCACTGGCCGTCGCCGAAAAATATGCGCTCGAAGATAAACGGGTGCTCGTGCTGCTCACCGATATGACCAACTTTGCCGACTCGATGAAAGAGGTCGCCATCACGATGGAACAGATTCCGTCGAACCGCGGTTATCCCGGCGACCTCTATTCCCAGTTGGCCGCCCGTTACGAAAAAGCGGTCGATTTTGAAGGGAGCGGCTCAATCACTGTTTTGGCGGTGACCACGATGCCGGGTGATGACGTAACCCATCCGGTTCCGGACAACACCGGGTATATTACCGAGGGTCAGTTCTATCTCAAAAACGGCCGTATCGAACCGTTCGGCTCCCTCTCCCGTCTGAAACAGCAGGTGAACGACCGTACCCGCGAAGACCACCGAACCATTATGGACACGATGATCCAGCTTTACGCCTCCTATAAAGAAACATTGGAAAAACAGTCGATGGGTTTCCGCATGTCCGACTGGGACCGCAAGCTGCTCAAATACGGCGAACAGTTTGAAGCGCAAATGATGGATATCACCGTAAATACCCCGCTCGAAGAAGCACTCGATAACGGCTGGAAAATTCTCGGCGACTGTTTTGAACCGGCCGAAACCGGAATTGCTTCTAAATATACCGACAAATTCTGGCCAAGCAACGCATAGCGTTGCAGAAAAGGGTTATCAGTTATTCGTTATCAGGATGAGTGAGAAAATTACATCGTTTGAAGATCTAGAGTGTTGGCAGGCTTGCCGGCGCTTAAGAATCTTTATAGCCAAGACCGTTGCGCCCCTGCTTCCAAAGGAAGAGCGCTATGGTTTGGCGTCGCAAGTTCTCCGCTCTGCACGATCAACCACCGCGAATATTGCTGAAGGTTACGGTCGATTCCATTATCTGGACAATGCCAAATTCTGCAGCAATGCCCGTGGATCCTGTTTTGAAGCACTGGATCATCTGATAACTGCGAACGATGAAGGAATGATTTCGAAAGAACTGCTTGTTGAAGGAAGAGAACTCGTCAACGAAGCCGGAAGAATTTTAAATGGTTACATCAAGTATTTGCAGAGCAGGGCAGCTACCTGATAACCAATAACCGATAACAGATAACTTTTTATGGCTAAGATAAAGTTAACCAAAAATGAGCTGAAAACGCAGCGCGATGCACTGCAGCGCTTCAACCGCTATCTGCCGACGCTACAGCTAAAAAAACAGCAGCTTCAAATGGAGATGCGTCGGCTCGATCAGGAAATCGAGGACAAGCGCGACGAAGAGCAGGAAGCCCGCGCAAAACTCAGCTCGTGGATTCAGCTCTATTCCGAACCGGTTGATCTCGGGCCGTATGCTGAACTCGAAAAGCTCGAAACCTCGCATGGAAATATAGCGGGTGTAACGATTCCGGTACTCGAAAAGCTGATTTTCAAAGAAGTCGCAATCAACCTGTTCGAAACCGAAGCATGGACTGACGAAGGTATCCGCGTACTCAAACAGCTCACCCGCCTGCGCGTTGAACGCCAGATTCTCGAAGAGCAGCACCGCCTGCTGGGCGAAGAACTGCGCACCACCACCCAGCGCGTTAACCTGTTTGAAAAAGTGAAGATCCCGGAAGCAAAAGAAAACATCCGCGTCATCCGCATCTTTATGGGCGACCAGCAGACCGCCGCCGTCGCCCGCTCCAAAATCGCCAAAGGAAAAAGCGCATAGACAAACCACGAATCATACGAATTGAAACGAATAATGACGGATATACTATATAAAGAAGAAAGCTACTCAATCATGGGTGCCAGCTTCAATGTCTATAATGACAAAGGCAGTGGCTTTCTTGAGTCCGTCTATCAGGACTGCATGGAGATTGAGTTAAGTTTTCTGAAAATTCCTTTTTCCGCACAACCCACATTGGATCTGTTCTATAGAGATATAAAACTGAAGCATTATTATCAGCCTGATTTTATTTGCTGCGACACCATCGTTTTAGAACTAAAGGCAGTAGAAAAATTAACTAAGGAGCATTACGCACAGGTGTTCAACTACCTAAAAGCAACCGGAATAAAATTAGGTATACTCGCAAATTTCGGACACTATCCTGACTTGGAATATAAAAGGATAGCCCTGTAAAGATTCGTGCTGATTCGAATAATTCGTGGTTAAACTGTTATGATTGTTAAAATGAAAAAACTGACGCTCCTGTGCACCCCGGCGCAACAGGAGAAAACGCTAAAAAAACTGCGCGAACTCAACGTGCTGCATGTTGAGCATATCAAAACACCGGAAGGCTCGAAGCTCGAACAGGCGCGCAACCACCTGCAT
>QKFE01000003.1 GCA_003252225.1 Kiritimatiellales bacterium
CTGTTCGTCAGGCCAGTGCTTTGCCTGCATCTTCCTCCCCACGCAACCTCGCGATTACGCAGTTGATGTTCAGCTAACGCCTCCCCCTGTCGGGCGCGTAAGGGACTTTCACCCTCAAGTGGATGCGCCCTGCCGGGCGCACCACAAAAAAAGCCGAACTCCAGTGAAGTTCGACTTTTAAAGAATATGGTCGGAGTGACAAGATTCGAACTTGCGACCTCTACCACCCCAAGGTAGCGCTCTAGCCAGACTGAGCTACACCCCGACACGAAAGTGGTCAAGAAGGCGCAGAAAGTAGCACGGAGGACAGGGGGCGTCAACGCCGACGGGTGAAAAATCGCGGGTGCTGGAATTTACGTTGGAATTCATGAATTGAGCTGTTGACCTGATCGCGGGAAATAGGATCAGTTCTGATTTTCGGGTGAATGTTTGCTTTTAAATACGCATTGCGGCTCTACAATGCGCGCCATGAACAGAATACCTGAAATATCTGCCGAAGATCTTGAAAAATATTCATCTGCGATTTCCCTCTCGGACATGGAAATTTTTGTTTTCCCGGAGCTGCTTTACAGTCTGGTGCTGGCAAACATTATGTCGCCGCGCATCTGGGAGTGGAAAAATGACCCGTGGTTTGAAAAGCTGGATTCGATGAAGCCGTATAAGAAGATTCAGCGGCTGAAGCAGTTTATTATCGATAATTATGAATTCAACCTGGATTTGGATACGTGGGGGCTGACGACGAAGGAGTCGGAGATTGAGCGCTTTAAGCCGTTTATGGATGAAAAGCGGATCAGCCAGTCGAACGCCCTTTTCGGCTATGAGGGGGACAAGCACTATTTTTCGCTGGATATCCGCAAACATTTCGGGTTGGACAAATATAACTCGGAGATCATTCCGTACTGGAAAACGGAGACGCTGGAGGCGATGGATGCCTTCCGGTTTAAGGAAAACTACAATGTGGGCGCCGGCGAGTGCGTGTCGCTTTCGACCCTTTATGCGGCGGCCCTTTTCATTATCTGCGATATTCCGTTGGAGGATATTTTTCTGATTGCAACGCCGCTGCATTCGCAGAATTTTATCATCGTGAATGACGGGGTTCTGACCAATAACCGCCGACTGGTTACAAAGAACATGTGGTTCAATGGCACAGATTTGACCGCGAAGGCGCAGCGGGCATTGCGGCATGAGCAGGTGACGATTGTTGCGAACAATACCGGCTTTGTTCACGCGGTTTATAATGAGGCGACAATTTCAGCGGCGAGTTTTGAGCTGTTCCGAAACAAGCTGGATGCGTTCACGACAACGGAAATCACGTTTGAAATTATGGCGAATTTCCTGCGCGACCGGTCGGAATATCAGAAGTGTTTTCAGATTAAATATATGCGCCACGGAAAGGCGCAGTATCTGCCGATTGAGCGCGCCTATGCGTATGAACACGGCAGCCCGTATAAAGTTTCGGATGATGCCACACGCGACAAACTGCTCGAAGAAATTGATGAGTATGAATTTTACACCGCCCCGATCGAAAACCGCATTCAGCTCAACAAACTGGCGGACTATTTGAAGGATAATCCGATCTCGCATTTTGATGAAGCGAGTATGCGCGGTCTGGCGGAAAAAATTGACTGCACCGGCGATATGGAACGCAAAATGTCGGTGATTGAAGGGCTCGTCGATTTTGTCCATTTGGATCCGGAACTGCCGGATATTGAAAACAAAACCTTTACCGGCCCCGGCCCGATCGCCATTCAGCCCGGAGCGACACGCGACGAAATCACCGCCTATTTAAAAAGCCTCCGCGAAACCCACCCGGTTGCCGACCTCGCCTTTTATGCCGCGCGCGATCTCGCAATTACAAACTGGGCGCCGTTCCTCAAAGCGGCGATGGAACGCAATCCGGTCGTTATCGAAGCAACCAGAAATCTATCCGACGACGAATTGACCGCTGTTTTTGAACAGATGCCGAATGAGTCGATCTATGACGGAAGCCGCGTCGCCCAGCCGGATGAAGTCTGGAATTTCCAGCGCGGCGACGGGCTGGAACGCGCCATCGCATTAGCCGATGTCTGGCGCGCACGGCATCCCGAAGACGCCATCCAAATTGAGGCCAAAACAGACACCGTTGAATTGCTGCTCGGGGAAAAAACCGTCACCTTCAAATCAGCCAAGCAGCTACAGCACACCGTCGAATTATAACTTACGAAGGCGAATCCGCCGCACCGAAAAACAACCCGAACCGGTCCGGCTTTAATAATGCGAAAACCCGCCGGCGATGACGCGCGACAGATAAAAAACACCCCAAATCAATCCGGTGAAAAAGGCCGCCCGGCACCATCGCTTTGTTTTGCGCGATGAATCGGCGGCATTGGAAAACCGGCCCTGTTTCAAAAGGCGGCGCGTTTTCACCGAATAAACCAGCGCAACCATTCCCAGCGGCGGAAACCAGAAAAAAGTCAGCAGCAAAGCCGGGCCGAAAAAGGTTCGAACCGGAAGCACAGCTCCGCATCCGCTGCATTCCGCCTTTCCACTCATCTGTTCTGCGCCGCATATCGGGCAATTCATTTTTCCACCTTCCGTTACCGATCGAGTTGAACAGATCTTTCCGCCGAATCCCACTCCTTTGTTTCGCTTGCCGAATTCCGGATGCAGGGGTATTTTCCGGGCGAGGTTTAAATGAAGGCAATTGCAAAACTCGGATTGGCGGTGGTTATCGTGGGCATTTTGGCAAACCTGTTATTCGGAAAAAGCGGCGATAAAGATGCCGACATTCCCGCACTGATTAAAAGCGGCGCGCTGCTGGTGGATGTCCGCACAGCCGGCGAATTTTCAAGCGGGCATTTTGAGGGTGCGGTGAATATTCCGTACGACATTATCGCCCGGGCGATCGACCAGTACACCACCGACAAATCGAGGGTAGTCATTGTGTACTGCCGCAGCGGGAACCGTTCAGCACACGCCAAACAGTCGCTGATTCAAACCGGTTATACGAATGTGGTGGACGGCGGCGGACTCGGCCAAATGGAGAAGGCACTCAAGGACAAGCGGTAAATTCCCCCTCCATTTCTACAGGTCCCGAACTCCGCCTATTCTGCTGTTTTCAGATTGGCGCTGTATTGCGCGTTCAGTTCCTGAATCAGCTCTTCCATTTTGACGGCCAGACGTTCCTTTTCGAACTTTCGCCCAACCCCTTTACAGAATTTACAGCGAAGCATACGCACCCCATCGCCGCCGCAGGCAGCACAGGTTCCCTCCCCCTTGCAACTGCTGCACTGGGTTTGCGAACCGCTTCGATTCGCGTTCTGTTTTCCCGCGCCGCCACAATCCGCACAAAAACCATCACCGCCACAATTATTACATTTACCGTTAATCCGCCCTTTCGCTTCGCATGGTTCGCAGGGCTGGAGATAGGCGTTGATATCCATGTTGTTTTTCTGATCATCCGGCTGCACATTGATAATCACGTTAATCAGCTCGGCCGCCCGCAAATCATCGGTAAGCAGCGCCTGCATCAGACACGCCGTTAAAATGATCTGATTTTGAGCGCCGTCATACTTATCGGAAAGATAATAGGCGCGCGCATCTGCATTCAGCGTCGGCAAAGACCGGAACTGCTTTTTGATTTCCGCCAATTCCTCTGCCGTGAGGCGAAGTTCCTGATCTCTGGCGGCCAGTACATTCGCCGGCCTGGTCAGTTTGTACTGCAGAATTTCGGCATAGCGTATTTCCGCCTCAGCATCCGCTTTTTCTTTTTCTTTGAGATAGGCTTTATAGTCATCATTCAATTCACGGGCCAATACTTCCAGTTTGACGGCTGTACGCTCCTCTTCAAAAACACGCCCCGAACCTTTGCAGGCTTTACAGCGAACCATCCGCACCCCTTCGCCGTCGCAGCCCGGGCAGATTCCCTCCCCTTTACAGGTTCCGCAGAAAACCCCTTTAATACTCAGCTCCGTTTTCTTTTCACCGGTACCTTCGCAATCCGGACACAAACCTTCGCCTTCACATATGCTGCACTCCGTCTCGACCAGCCCTTTCATTTCGCAGGTTTCGCAGGGCTTGAGATAGGTATCGATATCGAAGCTGCTTTTTTTCGACTTACTTTTCACCTGCACGTCGATCATCAGATTCAGCAGTTCGGCTGATTTCAGTTCATCCGTCAGCAGCGCCTGCATCAGGCAGGCCACGAGAATTTTGGTGTTCTGCTCGCCGTCATATTCGTCCGACAAATAATAGGCGCGCGCCTCCGCATCGAGTTTCGGCAGGGCTTTAAACAGCTCTTTTATATCGGCCAGTTCTTCTTTTGTGAGCGGAAGTTCCTGGCCTTCGTTCGCCAGCATATTTGCGCGGCGCGTCATTTGGAAACGGAGCACTTCGGCGTAACGCACATCAACCATTTTACCCCGCCCGCGGCAGGCGCGGCAGGTGACTGTAATATTGACCTTCCCTTTGCACTTCGGGCATTCACCGGTTCCGCCGCAGGCCGGGCATTCGCGCTTGGTTTTCATGGAACTCAAAACGCTTCCTTCGCCTTCGCAGTCGGGGCAATAGCCGGGTTTCTGTTTGCTTTTTTTGAGCTCTTTTTCCTGCTTGCTGGTCTGGCTCTTTTTATTGTCCTTCGAACTGACGCGTTTGGGCGGTGTTTTTTTCACTGCGCAGTGAGGGCACTCCATCTCCAGCTTGCCTTTACCGCTGCATTTTTTGCACTCATAAATCAGCCGTGTTAAATCGAGCCCGTCGATATTGAGCTGCATCTCTTCAATCAACAGGTAAAACCGCCGCGCCGCGTCATAATCCTTTTCCATCAAGCTTTCAAAAAGGGCCAACGCCAGCGCGGTTTCCTCGCACCCTTCCGGCGCATCTTTCTGAAGGATAAACTGTCGCGCCCGCTCGGACAGCCCCGGCACCTCTTTAAGGATTTCACCGGCTTCAAAACGGTCCGCCATTTCGAATTCCGGTTCAACCGGTTCTTTGGGCCCCTTTTCTTCCGGCTCGCCCAGATAGGCGGCTTTCCACTCATCCGGCAGCGTTTTGTAATTCAGGAAAAACTGGCCGTCGTCGTGCACAATCATCAGCCCTTCAGAACTGCGGCGCCAAACGAACGCGTTTTTAACAACCGACCCGTCCGGCAGCGTAAACTCTTCGACCGGTGTTTCCGTCAGTACCACAACTCCACTGCTTTGCGCGAAAACAGCCGAGCCGTAAACGCCCCAAAACAGCACCCAGATTAAAAACCGTTTCATCCCGATCTCCATAATTGATTGAACCGAACCCGTCCAATGTACAAGATGTGCGTTTCAAATCAAATCCCCAGTGCCGTACAATGAAAGTCGTTATAACAGAAAAACCGTCCGTCGCCCGCGATATTGCCGAAGTCCTGAAAATCACCGGCAAAAAAAGCGGCTATATTGAAGGCCGCGGCTGCGCCGTCACCTGGGCCTTCGGACACCTCGTCACCCTGCTCGAACCCGGCGAATACAGCCCCGAACTGCGGCAATGGCGGCTCGATTCCCTC
>QKFE01000254.1 GCA_003252225.1 Kiritimatiellales bacterium
AGGCTGATAGGCTTTCCGGCATGAAAACAACACAACCCGCCTTCAAAAGGCACGATATATCGGATGATCTTTGGGAAAAGATCGAACCCCACCTCCCGGGACAGGCAGGTTCGTGGGGCGGGGTTGCTCAGAACAACCGACGCTTTTTCAACGCCGTGATGTGGGTCATTCGCACCGGAGCGCCGTGGCGCGACCTGCCGCCGGAGTACGGCGGATGGAGCAATACGCATCGGCGATTCATCCGCTGGCGTGACAAGGGCATATGGGAGAAGCTGCTCGGCATTCTAATCAACGAACCGGATATGGAGTGGCTTATGATTGATGCCAGCCATGTAAAAATTCACCCTCATGCGGCGGGGGCTCAGGGAGGAAGCGAGGCGATCGGTCTCACAAAAGGGGGCGAAACACAAAAATACATTTGGCCGTGGATTCGTCTGGTCTTCCGATCAGAGTCGCTATCACGGCAGGTACAGTTGCTGATTGTTCAGCGGCTTTGCCGCTGATGAACGGGCTTTGCGCCGAAAACCTGATTGCAGACAAGGGGTATGACTCGGATGAGATTGTCGACTGGGCCGAGGAGAATGGAATGCAAGCCGTTATTCCTCCGCGAAAGAACCGGAAGAAACAGAGGGAGTACGATTCCCATCTCTACAAACTCCGCCATCTCGTTGAAAATACCTTTTTAAAACTGAAGGCATGGCGAGGTATTGCCACCCGTTATTGCAAGCGAGCGGCTTCGTTTCTCTCATTTGTTCAAATTCGATGCCTAATGCTCTGGCTGAAAATTAATGCTCTGGCTGAAAATATCGTGACTACACGCTCTAGAAAGTTTTGAACAATTTTTAGGAATGTTTGATGACCCCATGACATATGTTGGTTACTATGATGAACATTCAGAAGATGTAGACATGTCTGTATATGTACCGCCAACAGAGCCTCCAACATCAAAACCTGTATTAAACCAAAAAGGTTTGCCTAATGCTATGAGAATGTATGGTAAAACTGACGGTGCAACCAAAGAAGCAGGAATTTTGCTCAAAGGGCTTAACTTCTCTGATGTTTCTTTTGATACAACTGGACGTAAGAATGGTATTTTAGGTTCTGATTCATACGGTGCTAAGTTAGAGGGTAATGCAGGCTGGAGCAATGGTTCTCAAGGTATTGCAGGTAAAGCATATACAACTGCTGAACATCATTCTATTAAACCTCCTGACTCAGCTATTGATTTATTCGCTTCAGGAGCGGAAGTTGTTGCTATCCCTGTTACATATAAGTCTGAAGGAGGAAAACTCAGAATCGCTTCTTATGGCGTAGCAAGTGTTGAAACAGCCCAACAAAAAATGGAGCTTATGGGACTTAAAGATAGCGACAGATCAACAGAGTTCAGCTATGGCGCGGGCGTGGCCGCCTTGGTCGATCTTTCCCGCCTGACATTCTCGTCCGCCGTCGAATATCGTCAGTATGATGAGGTGGACGGAGATCTGTTCGGCGATACCGACGCCATCCACTCCCAGTCCGGCATCAAAGTGCGCCTGACCGACGTGTTCGGGCTGCGCGGTGCCGTGGGCTGGGACAAATTCACTCGCGATTGGAACGAAGAGGCCTTTTCCTACGAAGCGGGTCCGACCGTAGACTTCGGTCTGGTCTCCTTTTCGGTGGGTGTGCGCGGCGACGACGTGGACGCGGAGGCGTATGCCTACGACTCCACCCGTGGCTATGCCCGGCTCGATCTGGTGAGCAAGGGTTGGGGCATCTCTCTGCAAGCGGACAGCGATGGCGACGAGCATCGCGGCTATCTGGGCATCGGCTACAACTTTGCCGGATCAGGCTCCGCAATCACATCCGATCCCCTGTTGTATTAACCCCTTCCGCCTTTCCGTGTTGGCCCGGCTCCCCGCCGGGCTTTCCCAGTGGGTTGGGTCGAGCAGCGGGCGCATTTTGGTTTCGCATAGATTGGCTTATCTGGATTATCCGGGCAACTCAGTTCCTTCGTTCATGATACGGATGTATTCGACATAAGAAAAAAGGCGGTTTCTCTTTTGCCCGGTCACCTCTTTGACAATGCCAAGTTGTTCCAGTTCTCGTAGGCAGGCGTTCACCGTTGCTGGAGAAAGTTTTGTTTTCTGCTGAATCCAGTTCGGGGAGGCCATCGGGCGTTCCAGCATGGCCTTGTGAATCAAGTACGCAGAGCCGGAGATGCGCTTCAGATCGTTGATACGTTGGCCATCTTCGGCAGACAGTTTCATCAGCTGCTGAGCGGTATCCACCGCCTGAGTTGCGGTGTGAATGACCGCATCGGCAAAGAAATGCAGCCATGCCTCCCAGTCACCGGTCAGGCGAACTTCATTCAGCAATTCATAGTACTGCTGCCGGTGCGTTTTGAAATACAAACTCAAGTAGAGCATCGGTTCCTTGAGCACCTTATCAGAACAAAGTAGCAATGTGATAATCAGACGCCCCAAGCGTCCGTTACCATCGAGAAACGGGTGGATGGTTTCAAACTGAACATGAGCCAGAGCCGCCTTGACAAGAACAGATGTCTTTTCCGGCTGATCGTGAAGAAACAGCTCCAATTTACCCATGCACTCCTGAACGCAGTCAGGAGGCGGAGGAACAAAGGCAGCGGTTCCGGGGCGACTGCCGCCAATCCAGTTCTGGCTTCTGCGAAACTCACCCGGATCACATTCCTTACCGCGCCCCTTCGACAGCAGCACGCTGTGGATTTCTTTCAGCAGTCTGAGAGAGAGCGGGAAATCTTCATTCAGTCGGGTCAGGCCATGGTTTAGTGCCGCCACATAATTGCTGACCTCTTGCACATCATCCAGCGGCACCCCCGGCTGATGTTCAAACTCGAACAGCAGCAGATCGGAAAGGGAGGATTGGGTTCCCTCGATCATCGAGGACAGAACTGCCTCCTTGCGCACATACATATAAAGGAAGAGAGAGGTATCCGGAAGCAACACCGAAACGCTGTCCAGACGACCGAGAGCCAGCAGAGCCTGATCAAACTTTTCCCGGAGTTCCGATGACCATTTAATGGGCGGTTCTGGCGGCAACGGTGCTGGCACAAAGGCCTGAGCCTTTTCTCCAACCGTCGATATGGGTATATAATGGCCTTGTAGCTCTCGCTTCATGTGCTTATTTCACTTTTTAAATTAACGATGTTTATATTTTAGTTTGTTCCTTAATCTAAAATAATGGGCGGTGCTCGAATTGTCAAGTGAACCGCTCGCCTTGAAACCGGTACGAGTCGGGAAGGAAAGTTAATACCCATTGCTTAGCGACAGAGCCAAAAAGTCCCGTACCGGAACCTTGCAACCGACTTGCATTGAGCTGGTAAAGGCATTGCAGAAAGGTAATTAACCCCGTTTTCTTTTCGGCTTTCGGACGGATGGTTTTAAAATGAAACCGGAATCAGGCACCTGATGTTGCGCAGACACAACCGCGAAAACGGGCATTTTTCGTAAATGCCTGACTGAAAAGGATGTGGGTGTTCGGGCGAGATTCGGACTGGATCCAAAAGATTCAGAGAAAGAGTAGAGAAACAGAGAAAAATGGCCGGGATATATCGCGAGGGGTTGCGACATGTCCGGGGGTCAGTTCAATGCTGAGAACGCGGAAGCGCTTGGTTTTCCGGGGATAAACGTGGGGGAAGACAAAAACTCCCTCTCGGTGGAGAAGGAGTTTTTTGAAAGTGAGTGGTGCACCCGCCGGGAGTCGAACCCAGATCTATGGCTTCGGAGGCCACTATTCTATCCATTGAACTACAGGTGCACGAAAGGGCGGTTTTATAGGGATATTGCGGCTCCGCCGCAATGTTTTTTCTCCACAGATTCCGCAGATGAGGCGAATCCCTGAATGAATCCGGGAACATCGGTGAAATCTGTGGATGTAAATTAGCCGTTCTTCGCTTCGAACTCTTTCATAAAGGCGATGAGCGCATCGATGCCTTCGGACGGGAAGGCGTTGTAAATCGAGGCGCGAATGCCGCCGACGGAGCGGTGTCCTTTCAGTGTTTTGAGGTTCTGTTTTGAGGCTTCTTTGATGAAGAGTTCTTCGAGTTCTTCCGTGGGCAGGCGCCAGGTTACGTTCATGTCGGAACGGAATTCCGGGACGGCGGTGCCTTTGTAGAAACCGGAGGAGTCGATGGCGTCGTAAAGTTTCGCCGCTTTTTCGACGTTGATTTTCTGCATACCTTCGAGTCCGCCTTTAGCTTTGAGCCAGCGGGTGACGAGGCAGAGCATGTATACCGGGAAGGTCGGTACGGTGTTGTAGAGCGAGTTTTCGTCGATGTGGGTTTTGTAGCGGAAAATCGTCGGTACGGTTTCGGGGCATTTTTCGGCCAGTTCGTCTTTGATGATGACCAGCGTGATGCCGGCCGGGCCGAGGTTTTTCTGTGCACCGGCATAAATGAGCCCAAAATCGGCAACGTTGAGCGGGCGGCTGAGAATATCGGAAGACATATCGGCGATGAGGCAGTCGTGTTTCGGGAATTCCTTCCACTGCGCGCCGGAAATGGTTTCGTTTGAGGTGATGTGCAGATAGGCTGCGCCGTCGGTGAGTTTGAGTTCGTCGAGGCGCGGAACACGGGTCGGGATTTCTTTGCCGCAGTCGGCGGCGATATTGACGTTGCCGAGCATTTTGGCGGCTTCAATCGCTTTTTTTGCCCAGGCGCCGGAGTTGGTGTAATCGGCGGTCTGATCTTTACCCAAAAGGTTCATGGGGATGAGCGGGAACTGGGTGGAGGCGCCGCCGGTCATGAAAAGGACGCTGTAGCCTGCGGGAATGTTGAGCAGTTCTTTGATGTTGGCGATGCACTCGTCGTGAACAGCGGAATAGTCTTTGCCGCGGTGACTCATTTCCATGATGGACATTCCGGTGCCTTTGTAATCGACCAGTTCGGCAGCGGCTTCTTTCAGTACCTCTTCCGGCAGAACGGCCGGACCCGCGGAGAAGTTGTATGCTCTCATTTAAATTGCCCTTTTTGTTTTAGGTTTAAGAAGGCCCGAACGTATCAATTCGCCCAAACCGCTCCAATTAGAAAATCGATGGAAAAAGGGTGAAAGGTGGTAAGGGGGTGGGGCGCGGGGAGGGGGCTTGGTTCTCCCCCGGGCCCCCTCTCCCTTATTTCCGGTTGGGCGGATTTCAGCCCAAGTGGACTTTTGCGAGGCCGTCGTAAAGGTTGATGGCGCGCTGGACGTAGGCGCGTTTTTCGGAATAGGGGCCGGGGAAAAAGGAGCGTTTGAAGCCGGCGAGGACGAGGTCGCGGAACTGGGTGGCGGTGAGGTTGAGGTGCTGTGAGCAGAGCAGGAGTTCGTTGGTGACGGTGGTGTGGGATACGAGCCGGTTGTCGGTGCTGACGCTGACGGAAAGGCTGTTATCGACCATCTGCTGAATCGGGTGGTCGCCGAGGGTGCTGAATTCGGGGATGGTCTGCAGGTTGGAGGTGGGGCAGACTTCGATGGTGATGCGCTGGTTGGCGATGTATTCGGCGAGCTGGGCGATGTAACGCTTTTTGTCTTTGATGGATTTGAGTTTGATGGCGGCTTCGCAGAAGAGGAACGTGCCGTGGCCGATCCGGTTGGCGTAGCATTCGGTGATGGCCTGAAAGATGGATTCGGGGCCGTAGGCTTCGCCGGCATGAACGGTTTTGCGCAGGAAGTTCTGGTGGGCGAACTGGAAGGCTTCTTTGTGGTGGACGGCGGGATAGCCGGATTCTTCGCCGGCGAGATCGAACCCGACAACCGGCAGGCCTTCATCGCGCAAATTGACGGCTTCTTTAACGAGCCCGAGGGAGGCGCGGGCAAAAATATAACGCTGTCCGGTTTTTCCGGATCGGGCGAAAAGCCGTTCGTAATAGGGGGACATGTACCGGTTGAAGCGGCGCATTGCGCAGAGAATAATGCCGTATTCAAAAGGCATGTCGTTTTCGGCGATGGAGGCATTGAGGTGTTTTTTGGCTCTTTCGAGCCCGGTGTTTACGGCGCGGACAACGGCGCCGGTTTCGGTTCCGTGGGTAATGTGAAGCTGCGGCGCGAAACGGACTTCGATGTAGCGGACGCCTTCGGCGTGGGCGTCTTCGGCCAGTTCGAATGCGGCGCGTTCGAGGTTTTCGCGGTTTTGTAAAACACCGACTGTGTACGCAAAGCCGGCGAGGTATTCCGCCAGATTTTTATATTTGGGTTTGAAAATAAGCTCATTGAGCCCCGCTTCTTCGAAGGAGGGGAGTTCAATATTTCCGGCCTTCGCCATTTCAATGAGCGTCGGCAGGCGCAGGGAGCCGTCGAGATGCAGATGCAGGTCGGTTTTAGGGATTTTCCGGATGAACTGTTCGGTGATTCTGGACATGTTCGGATGCTAGCCCGTAACCGCCGCGCCCAGCAAACCTATTTTAAATCGGCGCCTTTGAGTGCTTCAACTTCGCGGAAAAAGCTGACCGGCGAAGGCTTGATGCTGGGGTGTGCTTTGGCCCGTTCTTTCAGGCGGACGAAGGCTTCTCCGACGGCGTGGATCACGTTGTGCCGGTTGGCGCCCTCCAGAAAAACAAGCCGTCTGACCTCCCGTGCAATCGGAATCTGGTCGCCCATGGCAATCTGGCTTTCGACAATCAGATGCAGCCCGGCGTGAAGCCCCTCATTATCGTTCTTAATTCCGGCTTCTTTATGGTAGGCCTTAATGAGATTCAACCGCTGTTCGTCATTAAGTTCGTTCCATTCTTCCGGTTTGGGGGCTTTTACTGGGTCATATTTTTTCATGAAGCGTTCCTTGTTTCTTTCTCGCATACCTTGCCATTATTGCCGAGAGTTTACACAGTGAAGCGGCAATATGAAAGGAAATATCCGTAATGATCGTGGTGAAATCCGAGTCGATGAATGTCTATGAAAATCTGGCGGTTGAAGCCTGCCTGATGGACGATGAATCTATTCCGGTTCCCGCCTTATTTCTTTGGCAGAGCGACTGCGCCGTGGTGATCGGCAAGCATCAGAATCCTTGGCGGGAGTGCCGGCTGGATTTAATGGCGAGAGACGGCGTGCCGCTGGCCCGGCGTATTTCCGGCGGCGGAACCGTTTATCACGACGCGGGAAACCTCAATTATTGCGTCATCGTCGATCGCGCCGAATATCAGGAACTGCGGGCCTTCGAAATGGTGGTTTACGCTTTAGGCGCTTTCGGAATACGGGGGGTACGCTCGGGCGTCAGCAATTTAAGCGTCGATGGCCTGAAGTTTTCCGGCAATGCGTTCTGCTTTCGGAAAAACCGCGTGATGCACCACGGAACGCTGCTATTAAATACCGACCTCACCGCGCTGAACCGTTATCTGGGTTCGGTGATCGACGGCATCGAAACCCACGCCATCCGTTCCGTTCCGGCTGAAGTAACCAATCTGAAGCTGGAACGCAAAGAGGTAGCCGCAGCGTTGGAAGATAGTTTTTCTCTTCATTATAATAAGGGTGAAATCGCCGCGATTAACCGATGCCGTGTTGGGAATCTCGATAAAACCCGTTTCCGGCATTTTTATGATCAGCAGTTGTCGCGCGAGTGGAAACTGGGCGCAACGCCGAAATTCACCCTGTCCTCCGTTTCGGGCGGAATCGACGTGGTAAAAGGCAACATATCGGCACTTCCGCCCGGCGCTGATCCGGGCTGGGCGGGCCGTCCTTTCGAAGAGATTGTGGCGGATCAAAACTTCAGAATTGCGGCGGAGTAAAATTTTGGAGGACGTTTTTTTTGATGGCACCCCCTTCCGCGAAACACAAACCACGAACCACGAATTAAAACCATGGGAACTTTTTCAACTATTCTATTCTGGACGGGCATCCTTTTTCTGGTGGATGGATCGGTGGGGCTGCTGATGAAAGACAAGTGGCAAAAGCGGTTCGGTGGGTTCGATATTCAGCGGCTTGCGCTGATTGAAATTACGGCGGCGCTGGCGGTGCTGACAGTCTACTATTTCCTGCTTCTAAATCCGGATTAATCTTCCATTTGGCGGCTTGACTTTGAATGCGTCGCTTCCTATGGTCTTCCGCTCTTTTGAAATTAAGAAGGGATTCGGGGTGTTTCGTATCGCGGATTCTATGGTTTTTGTTGCCCGATGGTGTAATGGAAGCACATGTGACTTTGACTCATAGAGTCCAGGTTCGAACCCTGGTCGGGCAACCATATTTATTATGAACAGCAGCAGAATGAAGATTATTTCGGGAACTGGGCATCGGAAGCTGGCGTCGCGGATTGCGGCGGCGGCCGAGGCGGAGCTGTGCGATGTGGACATCACACGGTTTCCGGACGGTGAAATTTTCGTAAAGATCGTGGATAATGTCCGCGGCGATGACCTTTTTATTGTTCAGTCGGTTTCAGTGAAGCCGAATGAATATCTGATGGAACTGCTGATCATGATTGATGCCGCGAAGCGTGCATCGGCCGACCGAATCACCGCTGTACTGCCCTTTTACGGTTATGCGCGGCAGGACCGTAAAGACCAGCCGCGCGTTCCGATTACCGCGAAACTGGTTGCCAATCTACTGGTTGCGGCCGGGGCGGATCGTATTCTTTGCGTTGATCTGCATGCGCAGCAGATTCAGGGCTTTTTTGATATTCCGGTGGATCATCTTTACGCTTCGCCGGTGATTGTGAAATATCTGCGTTCGCTCGAGCTCAATGATCTGGTAATTGTTTCGCCGGATGCCGGCGGGCTTAAAATGGCGGACGCGTATGCCAAGCTGCTGGATGCCGGCATTGCGCTTGTCGGAAAGCAGCGTAAAAGCGCCGAAGACGTTGTGGCCAACCATCTGGTGGGCGACGTCGAAGGCCGCAATACCCTTTTGGTCGATGATATGACCTCCACGGCGGGAACACTGACCGCCGCCGCAAACCTGCTGGAAAAAGCCGGAGCCAAATCGGTCCGCGCCGCAGTGAGCCATTCGCTGCTGACGCAGAAAGGGATCGACCGGCTGAAGGATTCGGCAATTTGCGAGTTGGTTACCACCGACACCGTCCCGCAGAAAAAGTGGGATGAATTCAATGTTACCGTACTGTCGGTGGCTGACATTTTGGCGGAGGCAATCTGCCGAATCCACAACGACCAATCCGTCAGCTCGCTGTTCAGGGTTGATAATTAGGAGAGAATCAATGGAAGACGTTAAACTGATTGCAAAAAAAAGAGTTCTCGAAGGAACAGGAAACGCGCGCCGTCTCCGTAATGACGGCACATTGCCTGGCGTGGTTTATGGCGATGAAAAAGAACCGGTTTCTGTAACGGTTGATATGCACGATTTTGAGCAGATTCTTCACCACCACGTCAGCGAAAGCCTGCTTCTGGAAATTGAACTTGAAGGCGAAGGCGACATCAGCGTGCTGATTAAAGACGTTCAGCACCATCCGGTGACCAGTGATCTGATGCATGTTGACCTACAGCGGGTTTCTGCCAATAAACCGATTCATGTGGATGTTCCGATTGCACTCATCGGTGAATCCGAAGGGGTGAAAGCCGGCGGAACGCTGGATCACGTAATGCACTCCATCGGCGTCGAATGTCTGCCGAAAGATCTGGTTGAAGCATTTGAGGTTAATGTCTCCGGCCTGAAAATCGGCGACTCGCTCTCCGTTGCGGATATGAATCTCGGCGACAAGTACAAACTGCTGGTTGACGAAGACGCAATTATTGCAAGCGTTACCGGGCCGAAGTCTGAATCAGACGAAGATGACGCCGGAACAGGTGAACCGGAAGTGATTAAAGAGAAGAAGGCCGAGTAACGCGCCCCTGTTGCCGTACGGTGAAGTCGGGGGCTGAAACCTGAATGCCCCCGGATAAGCCGGGCGTTTCGGGGAATCCGTCTTCCCCGGTTTTAAACTCCGGAATGGGGCGTGAAATCGGTTGCGGAACACGGGTTCTGAATTTTGAAAGAATAAAATCCGGGGGTTGTTTTGAAGCTGGTCGTTGGACTGGGTAATCCCGGAAAAGAATACGAACACACCCGCCACAATATCGGTTTTATGGTGGTGGAAAAGCTGGCCGAGCGTCAGGGTGTTGTATTCAGAAAAATGTTTTGGTTTCCCGCCATGCAGGCGAAATGCAGGTTCGGGGAACACGAGGTGCGGCTGTTGAAACCGCTTACCTATATGAACCGCAGCGGCAGGGCGGTTTGGGGCGCCATGAAAAAGTGGCGCGTCGAAGCGGCCGGCACCGTGGTGATTTACGACGATGTCGACGTTGAATTCGGCGGCATCCGGATTCGGGCGAAAGGCTCGGGCGGAAGCCACAACGGAATGAAGTCGATACTGGAATGGCTGCAAACGAAAGCCTTCCCCCGCGTCCGGGTCGGTATCGGGCCGAAACCGGAAGCAGAAGATATGATCGGCTTCGTGCTGGGCGGCTTCGCCGAGGACGAGCTTTTAAGGCTGGAAAAGGTTGTCGAACGTGCCGCCGATGCGGTAGAAAGCATCTTTTCCGTTGGAACTGAGCGAACCATGAACGAGTTCAATCAGTTGCAGATAGGATAAGTATAGGAGAAAACCATTGAAAACACTGTATGAAGGATTGTTCATCTTTCCGGAAACGCTGGACGACGAAGGACTCGATCAGGCGTTGACCCGTGTAAAAGAAGAACTCGAAAAGCTGGGCGGCTCCATTGAGAGCACAACCCGCATGGGCAAAAAGAATTTCGCTCGGTCGATGAAAAAACAGAAAGCCGGGCTTTACGTGGTGGTTATGTTCAATCTTGAAGGCTCGAAGATTGACGCGTTCAAAAATCGCTTGAAACTGACCACCAATGTGTTCCGCCACCAGTTTGTTGCCGCTAACGGAGTTGAAGAAGTCGCAACGGAGGCTTAACCGATGGCCAGCTTCAACCGGGTTCTGTTGATGGGGAATCTGACGCGTAATCCGGAAATCCGGTACACGCCGTCGGGAACGGCTGTTGCTGATCTCGGATTGGCCATCAATGAAAGCTTCAAAAACAAAACCGGGGAGATGGTTGAGCAGACCTGCTTTGTGGATGTAGTGGTCTGGGGACGGCAGGCAGAAACGTCCGCTGAATATCTCCAGAAAGGCTCGCCGGTATTTGTTGAAGGCCGGCTGCAGCTTGATCAGTGGGAAAACCAGCAAGGGGAAAAGCGGAGTAAGCTGCGGGTTCGCGCAGACCGCGTCCAGTTTCTGGGCGGCCCGGGAAAAGGGGCGGAATTTTCGGCGACATCCGCATCGGCCCCGCAGGGCTCGGAACCGCATCCGCCGATGGACGATGACGATGATGTGCCGTTTTAGAGAAAGGATATAAATTATGCGTCGCAATAATAGAGACAGAGATGAATACAAACGCGATCCGGAGCTCCTCCGCGGAGTGGTCGACGTTGATTATAAAGATGCCGAGCTTCTCAAGAAGTTCATGACTGATCGCGGCAAAATCCTGCCCCGCCGTCTGACCGGCGCCAATGCGCAGCAGCAGCGTCAGATCAAGCGCGCAATCCGCCGTGCGCGGGTAATGGGTCTGGTACGCTAGGAAAGGGACGAAACAATGGCTACTGAAGTTTTATTGATGGATCAGGTCGAAGGCCTGGGGATTGAAGGCGATATCGTTAAGGTTGCCGAAGGCTTTGCCCGCAACTACCTTTTCCCGAGAGGGCTCGCCTCCGAAGTGACCGAAGGCAAAAAGCGCCAAATTGAAAAGAAACGCCTCGAGCGTCTGGCCCAGATCAAAAAAGAAAAATCTGCCGCCGAAGAACTCGCGAAGAAAATCGAAGGCATTGAATGCACCATTTCCGCCAAGGTCGGCGAAAACGGCAATATGTTCGGTTCGGTCGGCGTTCCGCAGATTCTCGAAAAGCTGGCGGACGCCGGTATTGAAATCGAAAAATCCAAAGTTGCACTTGCAGCTCCGTTGCACGAACTCGGTGTGTTTGATGTTGAAATCAAACTGCACGCGGAAGTTACCGGCACACTTAAGGTCTGGATCGTAGAAGAGAAATGATCCCCGGGGATCCAGGATCGGGACTTCGGATTCCCCCGCACAGTGAGGAAGCCGAGAGGGGAGTTCTAGGTTCCATTCTGCTTGATCCCGTCGGTGCCGTCGATAAATGCCTCTCAAAGCGCCTTGGCGCGGATTGTTTTTACGATCGCCGCCATCAGGCGCTTTTTGAGCAAATGGTTGAAATGAGCCAGGCCAATGTGCCGATGGATGCGATCACCATCGGCGAATGGCTCAAAAACAAAAAGGCCCTCGAAAAAGTCGGGGGCTACGACTACCTCGTCCAGCTGCAGGACAGCACTCTGGTTCCATCGCACGTCGAATTTTACTGCGACATCGTGATGGAGAAAAAACTCTACCGCAGCCTTATTGAAAAATCCTCCGAAGCCATTGATGCAGCCTATAAAGGCGAAGACGATGCATCCCAGTTAATCAGCACGGCGCAGGAAGAACTCTTTGCGCTTTCGAGTCATGGCGCCGAACAGATTCCTGATTGGAAAGACTCTGTAAAGAAGGCCTTTATTGAGGTTGAAAATACGGATCCCAACCAGTTGGTTACTGGAGTCACAACCGGTTTCATGGGATTGAACGAACGCATCGGAGGACTGCATAAAACCGATATGATTGTTCTGGCCGCGCGCCCGGCGATGGGAAAAACCTCGCTGGCTTTGAACATTGCCGAAAATGCGGCACTGGGGGTTCACGGCGAACCGACGCCGGTTGCTGTGTTCAGTTTGGAAATGTCGCGCGAGCAGCTGGTGAAACGTATGCTGTTCTGCAACGCGCGGCTACCGATGCACCGCGTTAAGGGCCGTCGTATGACACCGGATGAACATGCCAAGCTGACTTCGGCAGTTGACCGCCTTTCGAAAGCGAAAATTTACATCGACGATACGCCCGGCCTTGAAGCCGTCGAACTGCGTTCCCGTGCGCGCCGGTTGAAAACCCGCCATAACATCGGACTGATCGTGATCGATTATCTCCAGCTGATGAACTACTCGAAGTTTGCGAAAGAGGGCCGTCAGCGCGAAACGATGGCGATTTCCGGCGCGGTTAAGGCGATGGCCAAAGAGCTCGACGTGCCGGTGATGGTTCTTTCACAGCTGAGCCGTGCAACCGAGAGCACCGGCGACAATATTCCGAAACTATCCCATCTGCGCGATTCCGGTGCCATTGAGCAGGATGCGGATATGGTCTGGCTGCTTTACCGCCCGAGTTATTACAAGCACGGCGAAGAAAGAAATACCGACAATCTCGCGGTACTCGACATCGCCAAATTCCGGCACGGATCGACCGGCGAAGTGAAAATGACCTTTATGCGCGAATACACCCGTTTTGAAGATCGTCAGGAGCATGAAGATGATTATGCTATGGGCGATGATTAGATTTTTTGGACCCATTATGAAAAAAGCCCTCTCCATTTTTATTCTGTTGCTTTCCGCCGCCGCGGTTTCCGCGGAAACCATTTCGGAAATCAAAATCGTCAACCAGAACGGCGAATCCTACAACATCAGTTCCGTGGCGGCGTTTACTTCGTTCAAAGTCGGCGAACAGGTGCCGAGCCGCGATGTGATCCTTTCCTCGATTGCGGTTGATGTGAACCGGATGCGCGAATCCGGCCGTTATTCCTATGTCGATGCCCGAATGGAGCTGGATGGCGAAGAGGTGACGCTGATTTACACCGTAGTTTCAAAATACCGGCTGCGCCGGCTCGAAATTGTCGGCGGGAAAAAAAGCGGTCGCCGGATCAAAAAGAAATCCGAACTTGAAATCGGCCAGTTTGCCGACGACTCAACCTTTGAACAGGCGGCGGCGAAAATAAAAGAAGCATACCGCGACTATTGGTATCCGGACGCCAAGGTGACCTGGGAAGAGCGTCGGAACGATGAAATGGGCACGGTCGACGTGGTGTTGAAAATTGATCCCGGCGAAAAGCTGGCCGTCCGTAAAATCCGGTTTGCCGGCGATAACAAGATTGAGGAGAAGACGTGGTATCAACGGGCCGGCAGTGCCGTGGTGCCTGAATTCCTGAAAAAGAAAAAGGATATCGTTCAGGCCAAAGACCTGCGCAAGCAGATGCAGCAGAAACAGAAATCATGGGTTCCGCTGTGGTCGCGAATAACCGGTTCGGGCAAATATAAGGCGGAAATGGTCGATGCCGACGTTTTCGCGCTGAAATCATTCTATATGAACAACGGGTTTCTCGATGTCCGGATTTCCGATCCGGTGCTGGATGATACCAAGCCCAAAAAGGCGAAACTGATTTTCAATATTGATGAAGGCCGTCGGTACCGCGTCGGCAAAATCACGCTTTCCGGAATGGAAAAGTTTGAGGAAAAAGAACTGCGCCGGGGCATACGGCTGCGGCGCGGCGATATCGCCAAATATGAAAGCATCGAAGCCGGCAGCGAATCGATCCGCGCCTTTTACGGTAACCGCGGTTACATCCGCTCCTCCGTGCGCCCGGTTTTTGACGCCGATTCGGACACCGGAATCGTCGATATCCGTTATGAAATCGAGGAAGGGGAAATCGGTTACATCCAAGCGGTGAATATCAACGGAAACGAGCGGACGGAAGACCGCGTCATCCGCCGTGAACTGGTGATGTATCCCGGAGAGAAATATAACCGTAGCCGCGTCCGCGTTTCCGAAAATCGCCTGCGCAACCTGAACTATTTTGAAATCGTCACCATCAACCACGAACCCGCCGGTGAAAGCAACAAGTATGACCTCAATGTGCAGGTTAAAGAAAAACCGACCGGCCAGTTTTCGGCGGGTATCGGCTTTTCCAGTGTGGATAATCTGGTCGGTTATATCGAGCTGTCGCAGGGCAACTTTAACTGGAAAACCTGGCCGCCGGTCGGCGCGGGGCAGAAGTTCAGTATTCGCGCAACGCTGGGTACTGAGCGAAACGACCTCGATATTAAATTTGTTGAACCGTGGTTCCTCGACCGCCAGCTGTCGCTGGGCGTGGATCTGTTCCACCACGAAGCCCGCTATTTTTCAGAAAGCTACGACCAGAAAAATGACGGTATGCGCCTGTCGCTGGGCAAATCGCTTTCCCGTTTCACCCGCGGCCGTCTTTCCTACACAATGGAACTCTATGACGTGTTTGATGTGCCGTACTATGCTTCCCCCTTAATTAAGGCGGAAGAAGGAAAGCGTTCAAGCAGCGGCATGGATTACACGTGGACCTATGACACCCGCGACCATTTCTTCAATCCCTCCCGAGGAAATAAAACGACGATTACACCCTATTTCGCCGGCGGCCCGCTTGGCGGTGAAACTGATATTTACGGCGCGCGTATCCGTTCGGCGCACTATTGGCCGCTGATTGGGGATATGATTTTCAACCTGCGCGGAGAGATAGAAGCGGTTGAGGCGTTCGGCAGCAGTAAACGCGATGCCGAACGCAACCCGAACAGCTACGGCGAAGGCGTCCCGCTGTTTGACCGCATGTTCCTCGGCGGGCCGAATACCCTGCGCGGTTATAAATTCCGGGAAGTGGGTCCGTATGATGCTCAATACGGCGATTATGTCGGCGGCAACAGTTCCGCGTTTTTAACCGCCGAATTAACCTATCCCATTTGGAATAAAATCCGCGGTGCGCTCTTCTATGACTGGGGCTTCGTGAATGCAGATTCGTGGGACTTCAACCCCAGTTATAATCCCGAGACCAATTCGGGCTATAATGACGACTGGGGTATCGGTCTGCGGCTCGATCTGCCCGGCTTCCCGCTTCGGCTCGATTATGCTTGGCCGATTAAGTACTACGACCATCAGGGCAGCGGCGGCCGCTTCAACTTCCAGATCGGCCACCAGTTTTAACTTTTACGGCTAATGTAATTCCGGACGGTTCAGCAGACGCAGACCTTCATAACCACTTTATGGATCGATCCCTCACCGATGCAGGGCATATGCGCGTCGGTTGGAAGAAAGACTGCAAAGGAGCCTGCCGGTACTTTAATCACAGCCTCCGGTCGGTCAGGGAAAAACTCAACGTCTTTCTTTTCATCATACTGATCCGAGGGGGCCAGATGGGCGCGCGGACTCCAGCCCATCGACTCTTCGCCGCTGATGACATACTGAATGTCGATATATTTGCGGTGTGCTTCCAACCGGGCTTCCTCAATCTTCTTCCCGTTGCACCGTTGAACCAATGCATAAACCAGATCGCCGGAAATTTCATACCGCCCGGTTTCAAGTTCTGCGAGGCCCGGCTGATCCAGAAAGCCGAACGCCTCTGATAATCCCGACCGGATTCCGGCGTATTTCGCCGCATTTTCAAGTGTATCTAAAATCATCGTTTCCTCCTTTGTTGTTTAAAACCCGAACCCCAGTTGGCCGGTTTGTTTATCTTCGAGCTGTTCATCCGAACCCAGCAGATCCATCAGCTGCTGTTCGGTTAAAATAGTAACGCCGAGGCTTTCGGCTTTTTCAAGTTTTGAGCCTGCATTTGCGCCGGCGACGAGGTAGCTGGTTTTTTGCGAAACGCTGCCGCTGACCTTTCCTCCGCGTTTTTTGATTTTATCGCCTGCTTCGTCGCGCGTCATGGTTTCGAGGGTGCCGGTTAAAACAAAGGTCAGGCCTTCGAGTTCACTGCTGCCGCCGGTATCGACCTGTTCAAAATTAACCCCGGCTTCGCGGAGCTGTTCGATGACTGCGCGGGTTTCCGGATTCAGGAAATATTCAACGACGGATTGGGCGACAATCGGGCCGATGTCATAAATATTTTCCAGCTGGGCCAAATCGGCTTTCATCAGGGTGTCGATGTCTTTAAATTCGTTGGCCAGAATGGAGGCCGCGCCTTTGCCGATATGCCGGATGCCGAGGCCGAACAGTACCTTTTCAAACGGGCGGTGTTTGCTGGCTTCAATTCCGGTGAGCAGGTTTTCGGCGGATTTATCGCCCATGCGTTCGAGGCCGAGCACTTCGACTTTTTGCAGTGAATAAAGTTCCGCCGGATTTTTTACGAGGCCGCTATCGACCAGCTGTTCAACCAGCGATTCGCCGAGGCCGTTAATATCCATTGCGCCGCGCGACGCAAAGTGGGTCAGCCAGTTTTTCACCTGCGCCGGGCATTGCAGGTTGGTGCAGCGCAGGGCCACTTCGCCTGCGCGTTTTTCAACCTCGCTTCCGCATACCGGGCATTCGTTCGGCATTTCAAAAACCTGTTCAGTGCCGGTTCGTTTTTCGGTGACCACTTTCACGACGGCGGGAATAATTTCGCCGGCTTTTTCAATGATGACGCGATCGCCGACTTTGATGTCTTTGCGGCGGATTTCATCTTCGTTGTGCAGCGTCGCGCGTTTGACGGTGGTTCCCGCGAGCTGAACCGGTTCGAGTTCGGCGACGGGGGTTAAAACGCCGGTTCGTCCGACTTGAATCGAAATCGCGTGCAACGTGGTTTCCGCCTGTTCGGGTTCATATTTATAGGCCACTGCCCAGCGCGGACTTTTGGCGGTGAATCCGAGCTCGTCGTAAAGCCGCCGCTCATTCACCTTAATTACGCCCCCGTCCATTTCGAACGGGAATTCGTGGCGCATGTTTTCCAGTTCGTCCAAGCGGTCGAGCACATCGTCGATTTTTCCGTTCAGCCAGTATTTGGGCGTAATCCGCAACCCGTAATTTTTAAGGGAGAGCAGCATCTGCTCGTGCGTTTCAAACGCAATTCCGTCGAGTTCGCCGGTCGCATAAAAAATGGCGTCGAGCGGGCGTTTGGCCACTTCGCGCGGATCGAGCAGCTTCAGCGAACCGGCGCAGGCGTTGCGCGGGTTGGCAAAGGGTTCGAGTCCGGCTTCCTGCCGGGATTCATTCAGTTTTGAAAATCCGGCGGTATCCATATAAATTTCGCCGCGCACTTCGAGTACGGTCGGCGGCATCATGTCCGAAAGACGCAGCGGAATAGAATTAATGGTTTTTATGTTCGCCGTGACGTCATCGCCGGTGGCGCCGTCGCCGCGCGTAACGGCCCGAACCAGTACACCGTTTTCATAGCGCAGTGAAATCGCAACGCCGTCAATTTTCGGTTCTAAAATATAGGTGAAAATTTCCTCCGGAATCAGTTTCCGGATGCGGCGGTCAAATTCAGCCAGCTCCTCTTTCGAATAGGTGTTCGAAAGGCTCATCATCGGAACCGTATGCCGGACACTTTCAAAACGGTCCAGCGGTGCACCGCCGACGCGCCGGGTGGGGGAGGTCGGGGTCGAAAATTCAGGGTACTGGTTTTCCAGCTCTTCAAGTTCGCGCAAAAGCCGGTCGTATTCGCGGTCGGTGATTTCGGGGGCGGCGTCGATATAATAGAGCCGGTTGTGCCGCTCGATTTCGGTTCGCAGAGACTCCATCTGCTGCTGGATTGGGGTTTCGTCAGTCATGGCCCGGAAATTACCGAACGCCGCCGGTTTGGTCAAAACGAAGCGGGAAAAAACAAAAAGCGGGAACCGGGCGGGGCAAAAAGAAACCCCGCTGGGTTAGGGCGGGGATGGAGTAACGGGCGGGAGTTTGGGTTATGGGTTACCGCCCCTTAAATTGTTGGGTTCACTATGTAATACGAGGGGAGTGGGCGGAGCGTTATTCAAAACGCGCATTTTTTTCTCTTTTTTTCTGAATACGTGTCGGCGGGATGTGTCTTAAAGGGTTTATCGGTGATTTTAATGGATTTAGCTGGGTTTTTCCGGGATTCCGTTTAAAAGAGTCCGGCATATGTAAACTAACCCTAAAAGGAGAGAAGGAATGCGACTGAACACAATTTTACTCACGCTCGGAATGGCTTTGGCGGCGGGAACCGGTTTTGCGGAAAGCAAGGCGCAGATTGACGGCGCGGAAGCCGGAAAGTGGACGATGGATCTGGATGCGGCGAAAAAAACGGCTGCCGAAAAGAAGCTGCCGATTCTGCTCAACTTTACGGGTTCCGATTGGTGCGGGTATTGCCAGCAGATGGAAAGCAATGTTTTTGTTAAGGCGGAATGGCAGGAATATGCCAAAGACAACCTGATGCTGGTGATGATCGATTTTCCGCGGATGGATAAAAGCCTCGTGCCGGAAAAATATGTTGCCCGCAACGAAGAACTGGCGACCAAGTTCGGCGTACAGGGTTTTCCGACTTTTGTCGTACTCGACAGCGACGGCGAGTCCGTACTCGGCCAGCTGTCATCGTCCGACTCCGTTGATGCCTTTACATCCGAGCTGAAAACGACTCTGCGCAACAGTGCGGCGGAACGCGAAAAATATATCGCCTCGCTCAAACCCGAAGCGCAGGCCCAGTTCAAAGAACTCAACGGTAAACTCGAAGCAAAACGCGACGAACTGGAAAAAGCGCAGGAGCTGATGATTTCCACGCAGGAAAGAATGGGTACGCTTTCCGAAGAGATCGGACAACTTGAAGAGGACGTGCGCGCATTCCGGATTGCCCAGCTCGACGAAGAGAGCCAGAAAAAATATGCCGAAATCAAAGCACAGTTCGATACCAAACTCGATGAACTCAAAAAGTGGATTGGAACCGAGCCGGAACCCACTGAGGAAAATATGAAAAAATTCCAGGATGCACAGGCCGAACTCCAGAAACTGGACGCCGAAATGAACGCCTTCTGATTTCAACCTCCGGAATAAGCGGAAAGGGGCGCGGGGAAAACCAAAACCGCGCCCTTTTTGCGTTCGGGCCGGGGCGTTTTTGGAAAATAGGTTAGGCTTGCATGAGGACGATGTTGGCGGTTTAATCTTTCGGTGGGGGCGGGGGACTGTTTATTGATTAGGAGTCTGCGGGGTTATGAAAAATATCGCTTTACCTGAGTTCACTGTTTTGTCGGATCATTATGAATTGCAGGAAGAGGAGCTTGCCGATCTTTTTGCGCTGGATGTACGCCTTGGGCCGCTGTTCGATATTCTTCGCCATAAGGAGACGGACGCTCCGCTTTCGATGGCGGTTTACGGTCAGACCGGAACGGGTAAAACCACGGCGCTGCGGTGGCTGGTGAACCGGCTGAAGGAATGGAATGCCATGCCGGCCAAAGAGCGGGCGGGTCACCCGTGGGTGCTGCCGGTATGGTTTTCAGCCAGTGGAAGCCCGTCGCACGAAGGCGCCGTCTGCAAGCTGGTTTCGACGATTCTATTGACCTGTCTGGAAAACCTGCCGGATGAAAAGGATCGCGCGCAATTTCTTGAATACGCGGCGGACCGTTGCGTGGCCTCGTTGGGTAAATCGTTTTTGACGGTATTGGAGTGTGTGGCGAGCCAGTGGGGTTTGAGCGATGTACTCGAAAAGCTGGCGGTGCGCGCGAATACGGAATACGGCTGCGGCAGCCTTTCGTTTGAGTCGTGTATCGAATTTGTCGCCCGTTGGCAGGAGGGGCACCGGAAGAAAAAGGATGATGTTCGTATCGCGGTTTTTGTCGATGATCTGGATCATTGCGACCCCGATCTGATGATGTCGATTTTCACGGCGATGAGTTCACAGTTTCATTTTCCGGCGGTGGTATTTGTTGCCGGGCTGGATGCCGCTGTGGCCCAGACGCTGATTAACCGGCATTTCAGGGAACACGGTTATGACGAGGTGCAGAGC
>QKFE01000080.1 GCA_003252225.1 Kiritimatiellales bacterium
CCCATCTCGAACCCTTTAAAAAATGGAGCCCCTTTATGGGCCGGCAGATTGCCACGATGCGTCTCCAGTTCCATTACCAGCTCAAAGAATTTGAACAGGTCGATCAAATCTTCGCAACGCACGGATTTATGAAAGGCCCGATGCTGGCCGATCCGATGACCGTTGCCATGAAAATGGCGCGGCAGTATAAAAACAAGGATATCGAAGGCGTCGAAAAAACCTTCAAAAAACAGATCAAATGGTTCCGCGGCAACAAAGGCAAACTGCCGTACGGCGTTCTTTCGTGGGTCTATGTCAAAGAAGGCCGCACCGACGAAGCCCGCAGCCTGCTCGCCAAAGCCAAAGACAGCACCGGCGAAGAGGCCTTTTCCGCCAACTGGGTACAGCTCTCCAATAACAACGTCAAAAACTTTTCCAACGCCGGACTCGGCGAAGAGTGGTTCGGCCTCTATCTCGAAAACCCGCCCATGCCCAAACAGAAAATGGTTCGGCCCAAAGGCGGAAATATGCGCGGATTTTAAGCGGACATTCGGGTTCAGCTTAATGGCCATCGCCCCGTTCAAGCTATACACTGATTATATAAGTCTTGAAAAATACCCATCCCTTGCTACGCTTTATTTCATCAAGCGGCGGGCATGTCAGCCTGTTTAAAAAGGAGGGAAAAAATGAGCCGGGTTTATATCGGGTGTTTTACTGTTTGTCTTTTCGCAACCTGTGCATCGGCACAGCTGATCATTGACCACAACTGTGTGGATATTGCAGCGATTCCGTCGGATGCGGTCGCGGCCGCAAAAGAGCAGCTGCATATTGCGTACGGCCATACGTCGCACGGAAGCCAGTTGACGGTCGGCATGAGCGGACTGGTCGGCTTTGCGAACGGCGGCGGTAAAGGGCTTTCGGCGCCGACCGATTTTTATGCGTGGAATAACGGCGGAAGCGGGGGAGCACTGGATCTGCACGATTACGCGATGGGCGTCGATGTGGGCTATTATCCGCAATGGGTGCAGAATACGACCAACTATCTGAACAATCCGGCCAACAGCGATGTGAATGTAATTATGTGGTCGTGGTGCGGGCAGGTGGATGACAAATATTCCGCCGGAACGCTGACGAATGAATATCTCGCCCCGATGGCGCAGCTGGAAACCGAATACCCGGGCGTGACGTTTGTCTACATGACCGGCCACGTGGATATCTGGGATGACGTCGATAATAAAGCGGCAAACAACGCGATCCGGCAATACTGCCAAATGCACGGGAAGGTGCTTTATGATTTTGCCGATATTGAGCGGTATGATCCCGACGGAACCTATTTTGAGTTTGTGAGCGACGGCTGCGATTATTATGACGCGGCAGGCGGAACCCGGCTGGGCAACTGGGCCACGGAATGGCAGGTGAGTCATATTGAAAACGTCGACTGGTATGATTGCGGCGCGGCGCATTCGGTTTCGCTCAATGCCAATCAAAAGGCTTACGCCGCGTGGTGGATGTTTGCGCGGCTGGCAGGGTGGGGCGGGCCGATAGCCGATACAACGCCGCCGAGCGTACCGCAAAATCTGACTGCGGTTCGTGTCGATATCGGTGAAGTTGAACTCGCGTGGAATCCGGCGGCAGATGCCGAAAGCGGGGTTTCCGGATATCGGCTACTTCGGAATGGAACTCAGTTGGCGACGCCGTCCGTAACAAATTATGTCGACCAAACCGCCGTTCCCGGATCAACCAATAAATACGCCGTTTTAGCGGTGAATGGAGCAGGGTTGTTTTCCGCCACATCAACCCCGGTTACTGTCATTGTTCCGGCAGATGAAACCGCACCGTCAATACCGGCTGATCTTTCCGGCACGGCGGTTTCCGATTCGCAGGTAAACCTAAATTGGAGTGCTTCAACTGATAATGTTGCGGTCGCCGGATACCGGGTTTTCCGCGACGGAACGGAAATTGGCACCACTGCATCAACCGCCTATTCGGATACCGGCTTAACCGGAAATTCAAATTATAACTACTCGGTTTCCGCCTTCGATACATCGGGCAACGAATCCGCAACCTGCACTCCAGTTAACGTTTCGACGCCATTGGTGGATAATGAACCGCCGACAACACCGACCGGATTGGGCGTCATCAGTACATCCTGCTGCGAAGTGGTGATCGGGTGGAATCCTTCAACCGACAATGTGGCGGTTTCCGGTTATCGGGTTTTCCGCGACGGAACGCAATTGAACACCGCAACCGGAACCAGTTTCTCCGATGGTTCCGTGATCGGCGGCGCAACGTATGCCTATCAGGTTTCGGCGTTCGACGGTTCGGGAAATGAATCGGCAACATCGGCGGTTTTAAACGTCACCGTTCCCAATGGCGGAGTGATATTTTACACCAACCGGGTGGAAAGCACATCGGAGGTGATCGACACCTTTATGCGCGAATCGGAACCGGACACTAATTTTGGAAACAGCGGCTGGATCAACCCGATGGATCGGTTTCTCGCCCGTTTTGATCTGCCGTCCGCAGCGCAGGGAAAACGGATTGTTTCCGCAACACTGAATCTGTTTGTCTGGGGGCAGACCAACTATCAGACCAATCAGTTTATGACCGTTCACCGTATCACGGCCCCGTGGACGGAAAGCGGCGCAACATGGAATGAGCGCAGTGCCGGAACGGTCTGGACGGTTCCCGGCGGGGATTTTGATACAAATATCGTTGCCGCGATCGAACACCAGCCGGAGGCGGATCATGTCCTCTATCCACCGGCGGATGTGCGATATCAGGTGCAGAAGTGGGTCTGCGGAGCAGAACCCAATTATGGGTTCATCGTGCTGAATGAGGGGGTGACCGGTATTTCGTTCAAAGCCAGTGAATACAGTACGCACGGGTATCTCGAAATCGTTTGGTTGGACGAGGCCGCCCCGTATCTGTTCGAATGCTGGCAGACCAACTATTTTACGCAGGCCGAAATTAATAATCCTGCCATCGCCGGAAAAGAGGCCGATCCGGACGGCGACGGGCTGAATAACGGGTTTGAACATGCGCTCGGAACCGATCCGTGCAGTACGAACGCAAGCCGGTTTCTGATTTCGCCGGATGCCTGTATTTCAAATCAGCTCCTTTTCAGTTATCAGCGCGCCGGCAACGTTGACGGCTACAATTTTGATCTGATGGCCTGTGATGCGCTGGGCGATGCCTGGTCTCCGCTGGCGCCTTCCGCTTACTCAAGCAGTGTGAGTAATCTGGCGGACGGTGCCGAGCTGGTTTGCGTCGGACTGGATATCGATTCCGCCGACACCAACCGTTTTTACCGGCTTCAGCTCCGCGCAGAATAGTCTCCGTCCGGAAATAATTGTTAATCCCGGGAACCGTTATCGACAAATGTGTAGCGGTTTCCGGGGTTTCAATTTGAACAGGCGGGCCTTTTTGTTTTGTTTTCAGGACCATCTTAGTTTTATATACGCCGCTTTTCAGGAGACCACGATGCAGACGATTCAAGAAAAAATTCAGGAACTGAAACGCGCGCGCGGGGCCATAATTATCGCCCACAATTACCAGCCCGACGAAGTGCAGGCCATCGCCGATTTTACCGGCGATTCGCTCGAACTCAGCCGTAAGGCCGCCGAACTCGAAGAGGAAGTTATCGTCTTCTGCGGCGTCCATTTCATGGCTGAAACCGCCGCCATTTTAAGCCCCGAAAAAACCATTCTGCTTCCCGATCAATTCGCCGGATGTCCGATGGCGGATATGATTACCGCCGAACAGCTTCGGGCTAAAAAGGCGAAACATCCGGACGCAGTTGTCATCTGCTACGTCAACAGCTCCGCCGCCGTAAAAGCGGAGTGCGATCTCTGCTGCACCTCCTCCAACGCAAAGAAAATTGTCGCCTCCGTTCCGGCCGATAAAGAGATCATTTTTGTGCCCGACACGCACCTCGGTCACTACGTGCAGAAAGAGCTCAACCGGGAGATGATTATCTGGGACGGCTACTGCCCGACACATGCCCGTATCCGTGACGTCGACATTCTCCGTGAAAAGGCGGATCACCCGAATGCCAAGGTGATGGCGCACCCGGAATGCCCGCTGCCGATTCGCGACTTGGCAGACTACCTGCTTTCGACCGGCCAGATGGCAACGCACGCGAAAGAATCGGATGAAATGGAATTTATTGTCGCAACGGAAATGGGGCTGCTTTACCGCCTCCGGAACGAAAATCCGGAGAAAAAGTTTTATGCCGTCAGCGACCGCGCGCTCTGCCCGAACATGAAAAAGATCGACCTCGAAAAAATCCTCTGGTCGCTCGAAGACATGCAGTACCGCGTAACCGTTCCCGAAGAAACGGCGAACAAAGCCCGCCGTTCCATCGAGGCGATGCTGGAATTAAGTTAGTGAACTGAAAAATCAGAACAGACCCGCTTCGCAATCTTTGCGGAATTGAGCGAAACGGGTGTTAAATAAGACAGGTTTAGTTATGTGGGAATATACAGACAAAGTAACTGATCATTTTAAAAATCCGCGTAATGTCGGCGCAGTTGAAAACCCGGACGGCGACGGCCTCGCCGGTTCGCTGGCATGCGGCGATGCGCTGCGGCTGACGTTTAAACTTGGCGAAGATAAAAAAATCGCAGAAGCCAAATTCCAGACCTTCGGCTGCGCCAGCGCGATTGCCTCTTCTTCCGCTCTAACTGAAATGCTGATTGGAAAAACTGTCGAAGAGGCCGAACAGCTGACCAACGCCGACATCATCCGATATCTCGGCGAACTGCCGAAGCAGAAAGTACACTGTTCCGTGATGGGTCGCGAAGCGCTCGAAGCCGCCATTTATAACTACCGCACCGGGAAAACGCTCGACCGGAAAATCGACGGCGAAGTGATCTGCCACTGTTTCGGGGCAACCGATAAAGAAATCGAAAAAATCACCCGGGAACAGAAACTGACCTCCGCCGAAGAGGTGACCAATGCCTGCAAAGCCGGCGGCGGCTGCGGACAGTGTATCCCTGAAATTGAAGAAATCATCAACCGCGTCATCGGAGAAGAAAAAGCAAAAGAAGAAGATGCAAAACCGAAGCTGACCCAACTGCAAAAAATCAGACTGATCGAAGAAATCATCGATCGGCAGGTACGCCCGATTTTGCGGCGTGACGGCGGAGACCTTGAACTGCACGATGTTAACGGCGACCATGTACTCGTTAAATTTGTCGGGGCCTGCGTCAGCTGCCCCGTCTCATCCGTAACGCTCAAAGACGTTGTCGAAACCCAGCTGCGCGAGGCGGTTTCGGACGACATTGTCGTGGAGGCGGTTTAATTTTACAGAAGATCGCAAAGACCGCAAAGAAGGATTGGGAATGCACCTGAGGTATGAAAAAGCAAGTGCCCTGAGCTATAAAGTTATAGGTGCGGCGATTGAAGTTCATAAAATAATGGGTAGTGGCCTGTATGAAGCGATTTACGAAAAATGCTTAATGCGTGAGCTGGAACTGTT
>QKFE01000082.1 GCA_003252225.1 Kiritimatiellales bacterium
ATAAAAACCACATTCGGTTGCCGCGCCTGCGCACCTGCAGCCAGCAACAGAACCAGACCCCATGTTTTCCACTTCATCCCAATGCTCCAATCATTAAAACGCATTAAGCTATACATTCCGTGAGCCGGGCTTATAGGCGATTATGCGTAAAAAACATATACTCACCCGCCGCAAACAGTTGGATCACTCTATTCATTGCAAACCCCCGGAATTATACAGATACCCGATCATAGAGCATCCGCACAAGCCGGCAACCGTTCGTTTGAACAGGTCGCAATGTAGAACAAGAGGGACGCTTATCCTGCCTTATTTCCAATATCGACTCGGCACCATCGGCACTGCTGAGGGGCGAGACTTCGTCGGAGCCATCTTCAGGTGATTGGCGGGGCTCGGATAAAGCCTCGCCCTTCAACCATTCTGCCCTTGGCACAAAAAAACAGGGCGCCCGAAAGAGCACCCTGTTCATCAAAATCTTAAATCAGGCTTACAGCATCAGACGACGGCGGATAAAGAACACCGCGCCACCGAAAAACGCAACCATGCCAAGCGTCGCCGGCTCAGGAATTGCAACCAGCGCGACATTGTCGAGAATGCCGCCGCCGATAGCCGTGGTGGTGCCTTCATTAAATTTGATGCCGATGTAATCATAGTCACTCACATCACCCAATCCAAGCGCCCCCAGATCAAGCGTGATGTCAGCAGATGTAAGCGTTCCGGCAGTTCCAGTGAAAACGCCGTATGCCGTAATGCTGTTACCGACAAAGGTTCCCGTTGAACCATTTACAAAGTTCGCCCAGGAATTTCCGGTGTCGACCATGTTCTGAACCCCGTAACTTCTGAAGTTAATGGCCGTGAACATACTTTCGCTTCCAACCGGAGCGGTGGGTGTTTTCCAGCCGATCACTTGATAACTCAAGTCCAGCGTATCACCCGTGGCGGCCAGTGCCGCGGTCCAGTCAAAGGTGAGTTTCAGCTTTGTGCCCGTTTCGGTGGTCACCGCATTCACCTGACCCAGCCCCCGTCCTCCGGAGGTTCCGGAGGGTGAGGTCGCCTGCTCACCGCTAAACGGACCGGGGATCGTGCCATTCGATCCCCATGTAAAGTTTTTAACAATCCATCCCGCGCCGACGTGGGAAAAATTGATATTGTTCGAGTCAGCTCCGCGCACGTTGCCGGAAAAATCGCCGCCAACAATCAAAGCGGCATCGGCACCGACCATCGCCGATAGCGCCGCAGCCACAAGTATTCTTTTTTTCATCTTCTGCTCCTTATTATTCACAGGCAGCTACATGCCACCCATTTCAGGAGTGTAAATTAGAATACTGCGGTGTGAGCAAATATATGCACGAAGGCATTAAATGTGCCGGTTTAAGCCACCTCCTTTCCGTTAGCGCATTTTACGGTTGCGTGACTTTTAGGCGGAAAAACAGCTCCGGTTTATCACCGCCCCAAACACGGTTGCGGGCATTTTCATAATCGGGATTGGCAGCCGGTGTATTGGTTTGAAAATTCCACAGGTTGGTCCAAACCCCGGAAACGAGGTTGGTGCTCCATTCGGTGATGTAGCTGATTCCGGCGTTCTGGTTGGTCAGTTTCCAGTGGTAGAAACTGACGTTGTTATCCGCATGGTAAACCAGATACGGAGCCTCCCCGGTCAACCCGGAATTCGTCGGATTTCCGCCCAGCGCAAACTCTTCGAGATCCGAAACCCCGTCGCCGTCAAAGTCGTTCGTGGCAATGCCGCTGAGGCCGTAACCGGCGACAAACGTATCCCAAGCCGTCAGCACCTCTTCGTTTTCGGGTGCAAACCGGAAAGCGTCTATTTTTCGATTAAGTATTTTTGCGTTGCCGTCGGACTGCCCTCCGCCGAAACCGCCGTAAACCATACTCATCGCATTGAACGTTAACCCGGTTGTGCTGAACTGCGCAACGGGAACATCCGGCGATGCGCTGTCGCGGTTATAAAGCGTTGTGGTCATCAGCCAATCATTCGCGGTTGCGCCGGCCGTCATCTCCATCTTCAGCCGCATCAGCGCACTGTTCGTGTCGCCGCCGGATCGGTCGATTCCGAAATCCGCCGCCGGAATGGTTCCCGAACCGCCGGAACCACTGGTGTAAACCGGGTATGCCTGATACGAACCCCAGTTGGTGTAAAGGTTGATGCTGTAATTCGACACATCGCGATTCACCATGGCATTTATCTTCGCCCCCGGATTATTTGCATCGGCGGAACTGAACCAGCTGAGATTCAATAACGGTTTCCACTGCACCCCATCTGCGGAAGGATCAGCGGAACCGTCCGTGAAACTGAAATCCATGGCGACCGCGTATTTTTTTCCGCTAACCACCGCTTCGCCGTCGGCGAAAATGGCGACATCAAATCCGGGCACCGCGACCGTGCCGGAACCGGACGGATCGACATCAATTGTGCTTTTCGCGCTCCAATCGGAGTGATTGTTCAGATCGCCGGGGGAATAGCCTTCGGATGAAACAAACTCAATCCACGGCACCGGCGGAGGAGGCGGAGCAACGCCATCGTCGGCACTCAGCAACAGAATTTCATACGGCTGCATCGACGCGGTTGCAGCCTGTGCATTTCCGGTAATCAGGTTTCGCAGGTTAGGCAAGTCCGTCGGCAAATTGACGGTGATCGTCCGGGCATCTGCACTGACATTCATTAAACAGATCGTGACCGCGCCCGTTTCGGGATCTTCCCGCTGCTGAATAAACACGCCATAGGCCGACTGACCGGAACCGTTTTCAACATCGACCGAAATCGGCGGGGCTGTTTTCAGCGGCGCGAGCAGGGAGTCCAACGCCGCCGCCATCGTAAGTTCATCCGTGAGCGCAATGGTGCCATAGGGCGAAATACCGTGTGCACCGCGCGCAACACCGTGTTCGGTTTTGGTGAAACAGTTGGCCGGATCAACCAAAACAACATTGCCGGAGAAACCGGACAGCGCGGCTAAACTGGAATCCAGAATGAATCCTGTCCGAGGAACAATCACGGTATGACTGGAGTTCAGTTTTGAAATTTCGGTCGGTGTGGTAAAGCCCATTGGCACGTTCAGCAATTTCACCGCCATATAAACTTCGATTAAATCTTCGACATAACCCGAATCCTGAATCGCGCTCTCTTCGCAGTAGTAGACATAAAACTGCCGGTCTTCCGGCTGCGTCACCAGACGGACAATCGAATCCGCGTGCGCATTCATTTCCTTCATCGCGCGGCCATACGCATTCAACGCCAGCGGCTGAGTCAGCGTCTCACCGATAAAACCGGAGTTCACGGTTCGGAAATCGCCGTCATTTTTACGCCCCCACACCCACGTATCAAGAATGCCGCAGCCATGCAGCATCGCCATCCACATCGAAGCGCGAACATATTCCGGCGACATGTCGATATCCTTCCATTCGTTGTCGAGCGCGTGCCACTCGGAATCATAAAACGGCTTGCCCGGCGCGATGGAGCGGTAAAAATCGAGGCACATCGTCTGCTCCTCCCACTTCATCGTGAAATCATTCTGCCACGACCGGTCATCGCCGCGGTAATTAACGCTGCTACCCGAAGCGTTGTTCAGATCGGAGCCCAAAATACCCTGCATTTTCGCGAGATATTCCGGATCAAGCCCGCCGTCGCGGCCGCTGCCCATCAGCGACCAGCCGGTTAATTTGATGTTGCTGCCGTAAAAGTTGCCGTCGGTGGAATATTTCTGATCGTTCGTGGCGGTGACATCTGAGCAGAACTGAAACCACTCATTCACGCGATCCATATTGAACCGCATGATGTCGTACCAAACCGGCCCGCCCTGATAGCTTTTCGGAACGCCCCAGTATTTCGGGTTCGCATTCGACATATCAAACGGCAGTGCATCCCCGGCCTGCACAAAACTGGTGTACGAAGAGCCGTGCGCCGCATTCAGCGCAGCAACGGTTCCATACTTATTCTGCAACCAGACGCCGTACTTATCTTTGGTGTATTCCGAGATGCCGTACTCCACCGACCATCCCTTCTCTCCCAGCGCAAAGTGCGGTTCATTCGCCAGATTATGAACACGCGGCGTAGTTCCGGAAGCGGGAATCAGATACTTGAACATCCCGTCGACATACTGGGAAATCCACGTGCGGATCATCGGGTGGTCGATATCCCATTGAATAAAATTACGGCGACCGTCCTGAATATCCGGATATTGCGAAAGCATCCAGCTGCTCACGCGCGAACCCAGTGTAAAAATATGCGGCGCACTCCCGTCGGCATTCTGCGCATTCAGCGTAGTCACGTCGCCGCTGTACGCCCAGGACGGAACCGTTCCGTTACTTTGCAGTTCCGAAAGCGGATACCAGATTCCGCCAACGTTACCGAAAGCCTCCTTAAAATCGGGCTCATCCGGCATCCACGTAAATCCGCTCGGGAAGGTCGGTTCACCGCCGCGGTACCACGTATCCGTTCCCTGCGTCACCGTTCCGACCGTCAAATTAACGGTCGGTTTCAGTTCAATATTCCCGTCAATCTGATCCTGCAATTCCGCAATCGCCGCGTTGCCCAAGGTAATGCAGTCCTGCACTTCGTCAAAAGGAAGGCGCACATGATAATCCGAGGGGAAGATGGTGAAACTCCGCGCCCACCATTCATTGGTCACCGCCGTGTAAATCTCGGTCGGATGATCCCGATCAAACTGCGCCCACGTCTGGAACCGGTTAAGCGTAATGCAGGAAACATTGGCATAATTCGTATCAATTCCGACCCCGGCCGCCTCAACCATTTTAGCCTGAAGATTCGCCTTAACCGTCGCCAGCTCGCCGCTCATGGTTGACCACGTCGCCGCATCCGTCGGCCCGTTATAAAGTGCCAGTGCTGTCGAAGCACTGAACAGGACGGCTCCAACCACCGCCGCAAAAGGCAGGGCATAACTGTGTTTTTTCATCATTCACTCCGCTTTTTAAATGGATCCGGCAATGGCTCCAATTTGTCAGAAGCTATAATGAAGCGAGTTGAATGAATATGGGCGCGCCCATATTTAAAATAGGTTTTTTTCCAACACGCGCCGGAGCCGTGAAACGGATTCCCCCCTATTTTCCCGCCGTCTTTTTGGCCCTCCGTTCGGCAGCGTTTTGCTTCACATCATCGAGGGTCAATGCGGGCGGATGGACTGGATAGGCATTGACCGGATTTTCCAGTTCAACGGAAACCTTCACAGCCGCTCCTTTTTTGAGGAACAGCTTCCGGGCGATATCGACGGCGCGGTTTCAGCATCCGTTTTGATCGATTTAATCCCCTGCCGCACAAACAGGGTGATCCACTGGTCTTTGAGTGAAATGAACATTGCCGAAATCTGCTTCGTCTCCAAATCCCATTTGAGCGATTTCACCGTTGCCTGCGTCCGGCACTGGATATTTTCAACCGAACCGTTCGGCAGTTCGGGCGACCACGCCGGAAG
>QKFE01000016.1 GCA_003252225.1 Kiritimatiellales bacterium
CGGATCGATTCCATTTCATCCGCATCGCAGCTGATCTCAGAGGGCAGGGCTTTTAAAGCAACCAGTGTTTTTGAAACCGTATCGCGCGCGCCGTAAACCGCGCCGAATCCGCCCTCGCCCAGCTTTTCAATCAACTCATAGCGGTCGATTTTGCCGATCGACTGATCGTCCAGCTTCATCGTCGGCAGATCGCCCAACGAGTTTCCCAGATTCATCGCCGTCTTTTCGGTATCCAGCGGATCGAATGCACCAGCCATAATTTCCCCTTAAAAAAACACCGGGAAAAAGTTAGCAGACCGAAAATGGGGGTTCAATTCGCTTAACGCAAATATAGGGTGAAATGTAACCGCGGTGTATTGCTGCGTTTTCGCTCTCCCGCCCAATCTTTCGACCGCAGGCTATTCGCTACTTAAAAAAGAACGTGAACTCTTCCTTTTTTCGGAAAACAAAACCGGGTAAATTGCCGTATATTTTTTATGAGGTCACTATGAGCAAACTGATTAAACCGGGAACGGCGCTGCTTTTTGTTTTCGCCCTGCATTTCACCGCACAGGCGCAGGTTGAAAAATCCGTCGTTAAAATTGTCAACCAATACAACCGCTTCAGCTGGTACACGCCGTGGGCATCGGGTTCAACCGGCGGCGGAACGGGCAGCGGGTTTGTGATTTCCGGAAAGCGGATTCTGACCAACGCGCACGTGGTCAGCGATTCGGCGATGATTCTGGTCTATTTTCACAACGACCCGAATCCGTATCCGGCCGCTGTTTCAACCATCGGGCACGATTGCGATCTCGCGATTATTGAACTGAAAGATCCGGCGCGAATGGCAGGTGTTCCGGCGCTTGAATTTGACGGACTGCCCGAGCTGCGTTCGCAGGTAACAACCTACGGCTACCCCGCAGGCGGCAAACTGCTCTCCAGTACGGCGGGCGTGGTTTCGCGGATTGAAATGCAGAGTTATGTTCATTCCGGAATGGACGCTCATCTCACGGTACAGACCGATGCGGCGATCAACCCCGGAAACAGCGGCGGCCCGGTGATTCAAAACGGCAAAGTGGTCGGTGTTGCATTTCAGGGAAATCAGCAGCTTGAAAATATGGGGTTCTTTATTCCGGTTCATGTGGTCAGCCATTTTCTGACCGACCTCGAAGACGGCACATACGACGGCTATCCCGAGCTCGGCCTTTATCTGGCGGGGCTCGACAGCCCCGCAGCCCGCCGTTATGCCGGAATGAACGGAGACGAAACCGGCGTACGGATCGAGCACATTATTAAGGGATGCAGCGTGGAAGGCGTTTTGCAGGAGGATGACATAATCACCTCCGTCGGCGGATATGCCGTCGCCAACGACGGAACCGTGGAATGGAACGGAATGCGGCTCGATTTCGGAATTATCCCCGACGGCCTGCAGAAGGGGCAATCGCTGCCGCTGGAAATTATCCGCAACAAAGAGCGGATGAAGGTTGATGTGACGCTGAGCCACTACAGCCCGCTTCCGGCCAAAGCCAACCTGTATGACGTGAAGCCGCAATACTATGTTTACGGCGGCCTCGTCTTCGCCCCGCTCAACCGAGAAACCCTTAAAACCTATTCCGATAACTGGATTCAGGAAGCGCCGCAGGAACTCATTTATGAAACCTACTACCGCTATATCGAAGAGGATGATTTCAGCGATTCGCCCAATGTCATGATTATCCGGCAGCTCAACCACGAAGTGAATGTGGAAGAGGCGTATTACACCTACCGGCTGATCGACACCATCAACGGCAAAAAGACGCGAACCATTCCCGAAGTGATCGAAGCCATCGAAAGCAACACCGCCGATCAGCACATTATTCAATTCCGGTACGGCGAACGAATGACTGCGCTGGATCGAAAAAAAGCCGACGCCGCAAACGCCGAAATTCTCGAACAATACGCCATCCCAAAGGACCGCCAATTATGAGCCGATTTCTTTCAATCCTCCCCCTGTTACTCATTCCGCTCGCCGTATCCGCCCGTCCGGATCACCCGGTGGAACACCAGCTCGTCACCGTCCGCGTCACCTATCAGGAATGGAACGAATACCGCCCGTGGCAGAAAGCCAAACCGAGCAACCGCACCTTCCTCGGCACCGTCATTTCCGGAAACCGTATTCTCGTGCCGTCTGCCTATCTTCGCGACGCCACGCTGATCCAGTTTGAAAAATACGACCGCCCCCCGCGCGTTCCCGCCCGGATTGCGCACCGCGACGATCAGGCCGGACTCGCCCTGCTCACCACCGACGAACCCGGCTTTTTCGACGGCCTCGAACCGGTCACCTTTGCCGAAACCGCGGAAGGCGACTCCTTTTACTGCGCCGCCTGGAAATCCAGCCAGCTCATTCTGCCGGCCTGCCGTTGGTCGCAGGTGAAAGTGTTCAAATCCAGTGTGCCCTATTTCGGATACGCCGGTATCAACTTCATCACCGACCTTAAAAACGGCGGACGCGGCGAACCGGTTTTCAGCGGCGGAAAAATGATCGGTATCATCAAATCACAAAGCGGTGATCAGGCCACCGTCATTCCCGTCAACCTGATCCGCGCGTATTTAAATGCCGTCGCGATGCCCGAATACCCCGGTTTCGCCCGGCTCGGTATCGACTATCAATACAACCGGGGAAAAGCGCAGGCTGCCTATTTCGGGCAGGATGGCGAGCCCTCCGGCGTGCGTATCCGCGGCGTATTCCCCGGCGGCTCCGCTGACGGACATCTGCAAATTGATGACGTCCTGCTCGAACTCGACGGACATAAAATCAACTGTCAGGGCGATTACGACCACCCCCGATACGGCCTTATTGACTTAAACCTGATTGCCACCGAAGGCCATTATGCCGGCGACGTCATTCCGGCAAAAATCCTCCGGAACAAAAAAGAGATGACCGTCGAAATCCCGCTGAAAAATATCCACGCATCGCAGGCTCTCATTCCGTATGCCCGCCCCAACACCCCCCCGCCCTACCTCATGGCCGGCGGGTTCGTTTTCCGCGAACTCGATTGTCCCTATCTCCGCGCGTGGGGCGACGACTGGGAGAAAAATATCCCGGCGTATCTCCGCGTAATAAACGACATGCGCAGCGAAAGCCCGACCGCAGAACAAAAACGGCTGATCGTTTTAACCGATGTTTTTCCCGATGAATACAACCTCGGCTATCACAACATGGCGCAGAACATCGTCAAAACCGTCAACGGCCGCCCCATCGATTCCATCCGGAAAATGGAAGAGGCCTTCCAGCATCCCGTCGACGGATTTCATATCATCGAATTCATTCCGAGCTACGGGATCAATAAAGTCATTCTCGATGCCGCCGAATTCGAATCCGCCACATCCGCCATTATGGAAAAATACCAGATCCCTCAGCGCATCCGGTTGAGTGAAGAGTAACTGGGCTTTAATAACAGAAGACCGCAAAGCTCGCGAAGAGAACGGGGGTCGTTTCTTTGCGAGCTTTGCGTCCTTCTGTTTGAAATAATCAATTACGCGTAGCCGAGTTTTTTGAGGATCCAGAAATTCTTCCGCCAATTTTTTTCCACTTTCACCCAGAGCTTCAATTGAAAGCGGACGCCGTACATTTCGTAGAGCTCTTTTTCGGCCTGCTGTTTCACCCACTTTAAAAGGCGGCCTTTATCGCCAATCACAATCCCCTTCTGGGAATGGCGTTCGACATAAACGGAAACATCGACCACCCACTTATTTTCGAGCTCTTCAATCTCTTCCACCCAGACGGCCACGGCGTGCGGAAGCTCCTCGTGCAGCCGGTGAAACAGTTTTTCGCGGATAACATCGGCGATGTTCAGCTTACGCGGATAGTCGGTCAGAATATCATCGGGAAACAGCCATTCGCCTTCGGGCAGGTTTTCAAAAAGCGCACTCAAAAGATCGGCCATTCCATCGCCCTTCAAGGCGGAAACAGAAATCCAGACCGGTTCCTTATCGGATTCCTTCTCCGTCCTGATCTCCTGCCAAAGCGCGCGGTATTCCGCCGAACGGTCGGGACTGCGGTCGGATTTATTCAGCGCAATGACCACCGGAACCTCTTCGCGGGTGATTCGCCGGAACCAGCCGTCGTCCTCCAGTTCCGGTTTGATTGAAGCATCCAGCACCAGCAGAATGGCATCGACGCCCTGTACGGCGGAACGGGCGGCTTTATTCAGGTTTTTCCCCAGTTCCCCCTGCGCTTTGTGAACGCCCGGCGTATCGAGAAAAACAATCTGCCCGCGCTCTTCCGTCAAAATGGCGCGGATGACATTGCGGGTGGTCTGGACGGTGTCGCTGACAATACTGACCTTTTCGCCGAGCAGGCGGTTCACGAGGGTCGATTTGCCGACATTTGTTCTTCCGACGATCGCTGTAATTCCGGCCCGGCCGGGTTCAACGTGCTTTGGGTTGGGTTCTGTCATGGGCGCGGGTTGTAACACATTCCGCCCCGAAGAGGTAAAGAATATTCGCCCGCGCGCTTTTCGGCGTTGCGCCGCGCAACTCCTTTTTCTATGTTAACCGGATTATGAAATACACGATTCCTTTGCTGACCATTTTTATCATTGCGGCACAAAGCGGCGCACAGCTGCTTCAACCGACTGCCGCCCCGGCCAATACAAATACCGCCCCGCGGCAACTGACCATTGAAATCGACGGCTATGCCGCAAAGGTGAACGACCGGGTGATTACCCGCGGCGAAGTCAATGAAGCCATGGCCGGAATGCTCCCCGAACTTTACCGCCGCTTTCAGGGGCAGCAGCTGCAGGAACAGGTGGATCTGGCCTATGAAAGAACCCTCCAGCAGCTGATTGAGCGCACACTCATCATGGAAGCCTTCAAAGTCAAAGGCGGCCAGATTCCCGACCAATATGTGAACGACGAAATCAGACGCGTCATCAACGACCGCTTCAAAGGCGATAAAGCCCTCTTTGAACAGGTGCTCACCGAACAGAAAAAAACGCGCGGCGAATATATGGACGTTGTCCGCGAACAGCTGGCCGTCGGCATGATGATGAACGAAGAGGTATTCCGCCGCGCACGCGTTACCCCCGAACAGGTGCGCGAAGAGTATGAAAAAAATAAAGAGACCTATTTTATCCCCGAAAAAGTCAAACACAGCATCATCGTCCTCAATAAAGGCGCAACGGAAGAGGATCAGGCCGTTAAAAAAGCAGAGGCCCAGAAAATCCGCCAGCGGCTGATTGACGGTGCCGATTTCGCCGAAACCGCCAAAGAAGTATCCGAGGGCAGCCGCGCCGCCGAAGGCGGAGCCTTTCCGTGGATGCAGCCGAAGGATGTACGCGAAGAACTGCGCGAAACACTCGAAACACTCGAAGCCGGAAAAATCAGCGAAATCATTGAAACCGATACCCAGTTTTACATTGTGAAAATCGATGCCCGCCGTCAGGCCGGATATACTGCATTCGACGAAGTC